>NZ_JH636435.1:3048133-3050885 GCF_000255655.1 Schlesneria paludicola DSM 18645
CTGTATGGAAGCTCTCGACGAAGCGTTGAAGTATGGTCGTCCCGAGATCTTCAACACGGACCAGGGATCGCAATTTACGAGTCACGAATTTACCAAGCGACTCGAACAGGAGTCGATCGCCATCAGCATGGATGGGAAAGGGCGAGCGATTGACAACGTGATGATCGAACGACTTTGGCGAACCGTGAAATACGAGAACATCTACCTCAAGGAATACGTGACAGGAGCCGATTGTCATGAAGGATTGAAGGCGTACTTCCAGTACTATCGCCACGAGCGACCTCACCAGGGTTTGGCCAACCGCACTCCCTGGCAAGCCTATCAAATCCCTCGCTCCAGACCCCGGTGAAGACCATCTAAGAATTGGCTCCCGGTGGTCCGAAAAACGGGGTCCACTTCACTGGTCCCCTAACCGTTGCCGTATTAGGTCACGCGCGACGCTTCTTTAACCACACAAAGCTACATACGACAGCCGCGCAGAATAGAACTAGAGTCAGCCCTAATACAGCAAATCTCCAGCGATCTGCCGCTGCTCGTTCCATTCGAATCGTCTGAAGCGTTTCGTCTAGCCGTGCGCCATTCGCTCCAGACCGATAGGTTCTTGCAACCTGATTCCCCGTTCCATCGTCTTCAAGTTTTGTGAAGTCCGTGACGATCGCCCCGGATGGAAGCTCTAATCGAAACAGTTCATCAAGCACATCATTGGCATGAATATCAACAACTTGATAATCGTCAGCGACCAAAGGCCGATTGCGAAGTTCAGCAGGAGCTGAGGCGTCGGCGAAACGTTCAAACGTTGCTTGTTTGGGGAACCAGGTTCCTTCACACACCTCCACAAAATCTCTGCACATCGTGCGCGCAAGCAAAACACCAGCATTCGAATCGCGGACAATCTGCTGACGAACGACATACCCCAGTGATGCATCACACCAGAGTGACATTGGGCGTTCGCTGGCAACATCGATCACGAGACATTCTGCACCATCCACCGCTTCGCGCGCCGGCCGAATCGTGCATAGCCCTTTTTTGATGACTCCGGTCATTCGATTGTTCGCTCGTGTATTCTGCGGATTGAGCACATCCGGTCGGGTGCGGAATGTGAGGCTCATATATTCTGGGCTAAAACATCCCGCATCGTCGAGCTCGTGGTTTCCAACTCCAATTGTCGCGGTTTGGCCGCCAGGACCACGTTTTCGAAGCGTCGCCCCGTCATAGGCGAAGGCAAGATTCGCCGCGGCCCGAATCGGTTGCGTTTTTGGCTCGAGCGGCATGAGACTCGCGGTGACACCAGACAAATCCTCGGTTCGCTCCATCGAGTAATATCGTTTATTGCCTTTAAATGCGTACGTTTGCGAGTTGCTCGGCAATGTGATCATCCGAAGATATTTACTTGCCTCTTGGGCTGTTCCAATCAAACGAGCCTTGCAACTGAAACGGACAAAGAGACTTTGCGTCATTCGTTCTTGAGCTTCGAATGTATCGGAAACATCCTGCAACAATTGAGCGTCCTCGCTCCATGCACAGTTCGCAGTTCCGAATGCCACCAGAATGCAAGCGATCAAAGGAGCTGAATACCGCCGATGGACTGTTCTCATTTCGCCTCCAAGCCTACAGTTTTCACTTTGGCTGCTGAAAGACTCTATATTGGCTCACCGACCGACTGCCCGAACCCACAGACATAATGCCTTAATTCTTTGCCATCCGCAAGAAGCTCGGTTTTAGACTCGAGAAGTTGCAACGTCACATCATGCTGCCCCGCTAGTTAGGCCTCTGCGGTGGGGACAGAACAGCTGGATGCCCTCGGTCATCACGAAGCCTTTGAGGCAGCAGATCACTGCCAGCGGCCCGGTCGTAGATCAGATTGCCAGCGATTTGTCAGGAATCTGCAATCGATCCAGAGTGAGCTCAAGTCGACCGCCACACGGATGATCAGAGAAAAAATAACGAATGCGATCTCATTGCGCGATCGAAAAATACGTATATCCTGCGAGCTCTATCTTCCGGGTGTCAGCCATGAACGATACTCCTTACGTTCGATCTGATACACAGTTTCCTTGCCAATCTCAGTCATGAAATGTGTTCTACTTCTTCAGAATATAAATGTCTCCTGGCGGAAACTCCTTGATGAATAGCGCGAGTTGACCGGGCACACAAGACACCACCACTCCGCTCAGGTCTACTAGCGCAGAATCGATGGCCTCCTCAAGTGGCAACTCCAGTCCGTCGATCTCGCGCCTGCCTCCGATAACATGCGCGGTCTCGTACGCTCCATGCTCCCGAAGCAATGTTGCAAGATCCTCCGACTGAAGTGGACCCCGTTTTTCGGACCACCGGGAGCCAATTCTTAGATGGTCTTCACCGGGGTCTGGAGCGAGGGATTTGATAGGCTTGCCAGGGAGTGCGGTTGGCCAAACCCTGGTGAGGTCGCTCGTGGCGATAGTACTGGAAGTACGCCTTCAATCCTTCATGACAATCGGCTCCTGTCACGTATTCCTTGAGGTAGATGTTCTCGTATTTCACGGTTCGCCAAAGTCGTTCGATCATCACGTTGTCAATCGCTCGCCCTTTCCCATCCATGCTGATGGCGATCGACTCCTGTTCGAGTCGCTTGGTAAATTCGTGACTCGTAAATTGCGATCCCTGGTCCGTGTTGAAGATCTCGGGACGACCATACTTCAACGCTTCGTCGAGAGCTTCCATACAGAACTCCACATCCATGCTGTTGGACAATTGCCAAGCCAGCACGTACCGG
>NZ_JH636435.1:3050959-3210620 GCF_000255655.1 Schlesneria paludicola DSM 18645
TCGAGCGATGCAGGCCCAGCAGCGCGCACTGCCGACGAATGCTCACGAAGCGATCGCTCGGATCAATCCAAGACCGACGTTCAGCCACCGTGCTCGGCCACTTTTTTTTTGAGCCAATCGAGCTCAACCTTCAGTCGACCGATTTGTTCATAGAGCTCTGCGGAACTCGGTTCGTCGGTGGTGGCCTTGCTCGCTGAAGGACTCTCGAAAATCGAAATCGCTCCTTCCAACAGCTGCTTTTTCCAAAGTGCAATCTGCGTCGCATGAACTTTATGAATCGATACCAATTCGCTCGTCGTCTTCAATCCACGAATCGCATCCAAGGCAACTTTCGCCTTAAATGGTCCGTCGAATTTACGTCTGCTCCGAGGCACGGTTGTCTCCCGCTCAATTGCTCGACACGATGCCTCAACAATCCTCGATCCAAACTCCGCTTTCTATCTAAGACGCTGGTCCGAAAAACGGGGTCCACTTCAGTTGCAACGGTCATGGCGGTCTGTCAGACGACACTTCGCTCTACGAAGTTCGGTCGACGTCGAACTCTATCGACGGGAGTAACTTCGCCAGAAGATTCGCTGGGAGGTCCGTCTTCGACAGCAGCCCCAATCTCACAGCGCGTGCCACCATGAACCAATCGCAACAGCCCATATAACAATTGTAGAGTTCCCGCGACGGACCATTGTGAAACTTGTGGATCCGATCGTTCAAGTCATGCGCCGAGCATGTTCCCGCTCGCCATTCGGCGAAGGCTGCTTCGAGCATGGATAACTCTTGTGAGAGTTCATTGTCCCAAGCACGGCCGGCCAGATCCCGCATCTGCTGACGCTCTGCCTTGGTGAAGTTCGATTTGTCCATGTGACCTTCCGCACACACGATGACCGGGCCGCGGCGAACGAGCGCGCATGGTCAAATCGCTCTGTCCCGCGGTCTCATAATCGCGATTGAGTATGCCAAATCTCGAGCGTGATTCGAGCGTTCGCCGCCCGCGAAAATCGCGAGTGTCAATTTATGGCTAGTTGGACATCGCGCTTCGCTCTTGTCGTATTTGACGGTGGAAATTTAAGAAGCTGCGAATGCGATTTGGCAGTGAATCGAAATCTCGAATCGCGGTGGAGTATTGAGGACGAAATCTTTCATGTCGTCGATGCGGCCGAAATGCCGCTGTCGCCGTTGACGTCAGATGAAGCAGAGGTAATTACGCTTTTTGGGATGGAGGCGTGTTACTTTGATACTTTTCCCCAACGAAATTGCTGGACGTGCATCACCACGCCGCAAAAGCGACGTTCCACGTAAATCTTGGGATCATTCGCGCGTGCTCAATATTTCGCGAGTAATTATGGCGAATCACCGATTAAACCCGTAGTGTCTGCATGAAATTGCACCACAAAGATATACCCCGTCTACCAATGCGTCCAGACTTTCGAGGGCCCAATCCAATGATTAGCTCAATCAACGGAAATGATTGTCGGAACGAGCGTGTGACGTTGAAGGAGATCGACGACTTTCGAACAACACATTCGAGTGTCGGCACACTGTCGAATGAATCACTCAGATTTCTCATCGCAGCGGAGCGGAGCAGTCTTTACAGCGATACCCGCATTAATTCGATGCGCGGCCCGTCAAACGCGAAAGAGCTGGCAATGGTGAATGAATGCCTTAATTGCTTGGCCAATTCGTCACGTGCCCCACGACAGTTATGAAGTTCGTACCGACGGCGGTCCTTTGCATGCCGTCCTTAAAAATTCGTTCGAGCAATTGCCAGTCGTTACGATGTCGCGCCCCCCTATTCCCACCGAAATCCGCGTCCGGCAGTTCGAAGTGTCGATGAGAGCAAAATCCAGCAAGCCGAGTTAAGACTGCCTGACATTGGCGTTTTGCTACGTCAAGCACAGGCGCGAACGCCCCCTAAAACGCCCCCTAAAACGGCCTTGCAAGCGCCCCAGCAATGGCGATACTTGCCCCGCACTCGCTTGCGGCCGGAACCTGTATAGGTCCGAGCATCTTCACTGGGACCGTGCGATGACGCTTCTGATTCAAGACCCCGAGATTGAGTCGCTCCTGCGCTCGTTTCGAATGCCGACGTTGCACACGTCAACGGATACAATCTACGCGATGCGGTCAGACTGGCGATTGACGTATGTCAATCAGGCGTGGCGGCAGTTCTCATCCCAAAACGGAGGTGATGAGAGTATCGATACAAACTGGTCCGTGGGAGACTCGATCCAGGATGCGATTGGGGACACCCTGCGACCTTTTTACGACAAGAATTTCGCAAAGTGCCTCGCCACTGGTCGCCCGTGGCAGCACCGTTATGAATGCTCTTCCAAGCAACAGTTCCGCGAATTTCTGATGATCGCTTATCCGCTAGGCCTGAAGGGATTTCTGATCATCCATTCCCAGGTACATCAGCAGGTCGAACTCGCGGCAGCGGACGAGCGTTACCGCAACACGCACGGATTGATCGTTCAATGTGTTCATTGCCGGCGAATCCAGCGACCTGAAAACCTCTCGACTTGGGATTGGGTCCCCGATTGGGTTGAACGATATCCCGTGAATTCTAGCCATGCCTTCTGCGAAGCCTGTTTTGGCTTTTACTACGCCGCAGACCGAATTCAACTCAACGGTTATCCAAAGTTTTTCAAGACAAGCGAATAATCACTCACGCCGCGAAAACGACGAATGCGAGCGAATTCGAGGTATGAACCCACAATACCCAAATAATTCGCAATCGAAACGATTCGGTATCTCTCGTTTTCTGCAGTCCAAACCAACACAAAAACCTCCAACGAAGGCCAGTTCGTTGAAGGTGAAACGTCGATGGTGAGGGTTAACTCGCCATCCAGTCCTAATAAACATCAGGGCACGTTTGGTGTAAATCTTCGGCGATATAAAACGGTGATTTTTGCAGAACCGCGCAATGGCATGCTCCGCCCAAAATTACCAGATTCATTATCCATCATTTGGTCCGCGTGACGTCGTCGTTCATCGGTCCTTCGAGGGCTTTCGAGATGTTCAACGAGATTGAACCGGCATCAAAACTTCCATCTGGTCGTGAAGTGCAACGTCGCCAACACAAGAGGTCGATTTGCACGCCACGAGAACAGAACCGAAATGGTAAGCATGCGAGATATTCCAGAATCCGGGCCAGTTGTCATAAAAGCGGTCTTCGTGCAATTGGCAAACGAGACGTTCGCGTGATGCTGGGTAACAGAACCGAGGATCTTGGCGTAGTGGCGCATGGGAACCATCTGAAAAGCGATTACTGCTGGAAGTCAACGCCATAGTTGTCCCCAAAGAGGTAGGGAGTCTGCCCGAATTCTATTGGGTATCACACGCGTCAACGAACACACTTTTTATTCAAACGTTGGAGCGACGTCTGAGATGCACCACGCTGCTGGAGCCCCGGATAAATGAAGCTCCAACGGATGAGTCTCAGGAATTCTCCCTTTCTATCAGGAAATCCCCGACGCAAGCTCCCTTCATAGTCTTTCGATTGAAGATGAAGCGGACCTGCTTTGTGAACATTTCTTCGAGAGTGCCGTCCTGCAAGCAGCATGTCTGAACAACGAGGACAGTGACCTTGGAGTTTAGGATGTCTTGGCAATTTTGAATCGACACGGATTCAACGCCAATTGTTTCATCACCACTCCACAGAATGCGAATGAATGACATCTATCTTAGTTATTGACGATGACATTCAGATCCTGTCGTGCCTTCGAATCGTGCTCGAGAGCGCGGGCTACACAACGGATTGCACTACGAATGGAAGCGAAGCGTTGAGGTATTGCCAACAGAAAAACTACGACCTCATTTTGTGCGACGTGTTTATGCCCGACAATAATGGACTTGAGGTCATTCTCGAACTTCGCCGTCGGAAATCTCGCACGAAAGTGATTGCAATGAGCGGGGGTAGTGGCGTCGGATTGCCCAATTTCCTTGATGCGATGATCGACTTCGGTGCTTGCTCAACCCTTGCCAAGCCATTCGACGCAACAAAGCTACTTGATGCGATCGAAGAGGTCCTGTGCAGCACCGTTTGAAATTGGCACGGCGAGTAATCCGCAGGTTCGATGAGATGCCCCTGCCAGCAGCACGGACTAATCTGAGCTGAAACGTCGCGCGAGGTTCACTGAGACGACTGATGCGAGCCTTACGCTGACTTGATTCGCGGCGGCGGAATCACTTTGGAAACCTGCCACCGATGCATGAACGTGAACACGCCGCTATCCAATAATCGATTTGCGGCGGTTGACGTAGTCCCAGACGACGAACCGATCGAGGTCTCTGCCGGCGGTGAAGAAGACGCGGCCGTTGGTGGTTTCGGCGAGGCGATGCGCAAACCGAATGTCTTCGTGCGATTGAGACCAGCTTTGCAGCAGGAAGATGTTGATCACGATCCCCTCGCGATGACACAACATCGCCTCACGCATCGTGGCCGCTTCCGTCTTCGGGTCGGACGGGTAAAGCAGATACAGGAACGGTCCTTCAAAGTGCGCTGTCGGCAAGCCATCGGTGATCAGAACGATTTGTCGATTCGGCGTATCGCGAGTCGACAGATATTGCCGTCCAAGCTGCAGCGCATGCTGAATGTTCGTGAAGTGCGGAGGAATGTCCGACTCGGTGATATCCTCACGGCTCATGTCGGCCCGCAAGCGCACGACCGGATCGAAGATCGTGACGACCTTCGGCAGTAGCGACGCGACTTCGCTGAAATGCCGCGGTTTCGCGAAGCTGGCCATTTCAATGAATTGCAGGAAGTCTCCGGGAAACTCGCGCCGAATCAGTCCATCAAGTGCCAACGCCATCCGTTTGACGTTGATGTACTGGCCGCCGTGCCGCATCGAGCCGCTCATATCCATCAAGACGGCCGTCGCACACTTGGGATTGTTGCGCGTCTTATGAATCACGATGTCATCTGACCTCAACCGCAAGGGACGGGCCGGGTCACGAATCATGGCATTGATCAGCGACTGTGGAATATCCATCTGCGAGACAGAATCACCAAACTCGTACTGTTTGGTCACTGGCAGCTCGACCGCCCCTTCACCTTGAATCGGCCCCAAGTGGCGGCCCGTTCGCGATTCCTGGAGCTGGCTGAAGATCTGTTCCAGCAGCTTTCCCTGAAAGATGCGATACGCTTGAGGCGTCAGTTGATAGCCTTTGCTCGTCTTTTCAAGGCCCTGCTGTTCCGCCATCTGACGGACGAGTTCCGACACCTGCTGTTGCAACTGCGACAATTCGTCCATCTGTTCGCTGTCAGCGAACTGACTGAGTTCCGACAAATCGATCAAGGCAATCTGAGCCGACTTCTTGGCTTCTTCCAACTGCCTCAACAGTCGATCGATCGTTTCCAGTTCTTCTTTGACCGCAAGGGCCTGATCGACGTCGAGCGGTTTCCGACCGGTGAATTCGTATTTCGAGGCGAGTTCGTCAATCTGGTACTTGTCGCCAAGTCGATCAACCAGTTGCACCAGTTGCCGGGCAAATCGGGAACGGTCGTCTCCCGCGCGATACCACAGACGTTCGAGGTCGCGAATTTGCTCTTCGTCGACGGCGTTCTGAAAGGCGGACTTCAGTTCATCGGGAGGGGTTGTCTTGCCTGCCTGTTTCAGATATTGCCGCTTGACCTCTTCGACAACCTTTTTCGTTTCCCAGGTTTCCAGGATCTTTCGCTTTCGTTCCTGCAGCATCTTCTGCAGGGACTCAAGGCTGGGCCCCAGCCCCGCGATTTGTCGGATATCGAGCTTAACGGCCCGCGCGAGCTCTTCGTCGGTCAGCTCACGCAGGCTGCCGTATTCCAGCATGTGCTCGAACGCGGCCGATGTCAGGTCGGGCGGCGGTACGGTAGGGCCGGGAATTCTTGACGGATCGTACCGTTGATAGGTGTGGATCACGCCACCCAGATGCTGGCTGCTCATCGGACGAGCCTCTTTCGACTTTTCAGGTTTCATACCGGATTTGACCGCGTGCCTGGCTGCGCGAGATTTTTTCTTTCGAATAGAGCCCGGCCAGAACGAACTCGACGCACGACGCACGCACCGATGGGTCACTGGACGCGTTGACTTCGAACGCCTTGTCCCAGGCCGGTGGCACGCGTTTCAAGCGATCGGAATAGTGCGACGACGGCAGCATGTCACCCACTTCAATCTTCACACCCTGACTGAAGATCTGCGCAATCTCGTCCATGCCATGTTTGTCGACATACTCTTCAAAGACATTGCGAATCGCTTCGGCAATCAGCGAATCCAAAATCTGCCGTTCGCTCATCTGATGGCTGCCCATCAGATCCAGCTCCAGCTTCCCTAGTGACGACGAATAAAGGTGCCCCAGATCGCTGATTCGGGGAACGGAGGGACGTTCACCCAAACGAGCCCCACGCTGACGGGCACTGGCGATCATGGTGCCATAGTTCGCAATGCTA
The DNA here is from genome assembly GCF_000255655.1 of Schlesneria paludicola DSM 18645. Classification (NCBI taxonomy): domain Bacteria; kingdom Pseudomonadati; phylum Planctomycetota; class Planctomycetia; order Planctomycetales; family Planctomycetaceae; genus Schlesneria; species Schlesneria paludicola. The sequence continues at coordinate 3,057,381 of NZ_JH636435.1, forward strand.
AACCGCGCACTGACCCCTGACTGCTGATCAATGTATTTGGATCGACGCGCGACAACGCTCAGTTCTTCGATGATTTCTTTCATAAAACGAGGCACGATCACGGGGAACGGTTCGCCCAGATCGATGTCAGTCTCTTGCTCCATGATTTCGATCCCGAGATCGCGGTCTTCGGGGTAGTGCGTATGGATGACCGACCCGATACGGTCTTTCAACTGCGGAATCACTTTTCCGCTGCGGTTGTAGGTCGCCGGATTGGCGGAAAAGAGAATCAGGACATCGATGTCGAAACGGATTGGATAGCCACGAATCTGGACATCGCGTTCCTCAAGGATGTTGAACATGCCGACCTGAACGAGTTCGTCGAGCTCCGGAAGTTCGTTCATGGCAAAAATCCCGCGGTGCATGCGTGGAATCAAGCCGAAATGCAACGCCGATTCGGCGGACATGCTGGTACCGCCCGCGAGCTTGGCGGGATCGATTTCCCCAATAATGTCGGCAAACTTGGTTCCCGGCGCCAGACGCTCGACATAGCGATCGTCGCGTGCCCACCAACCGATGGGAACATCTTCGGGCGGAACATTCGCCACCAAGTCGCGGCAAACGCTTGTGATGGGATTGTAGGGATCGTCATGCAGAGGTGCTTCGGGGTGGGCGATATAAGGAATCGCATCGTCCAGAAAGCGGACCAGCGTCCGCATCAGACGGCTTTTCCCCTGCCCTTTCTCGCCCAGGAACAGCATATCGTGGCCCGCAATCAACGCGATGTTGATCTCGGGAATCACGGTGTTTTCATAGCCCACGATCCCTGGAAACAGTGGCTCGCTGCTGGAGAGGGCTTTTAAAAAGTTGCTGCGAATTTCCTCTTTGACGGTTCTTGAAACCCAGCCACTTTCTCGCAGTTCTCGCAGATTTGACGGTCGGCTGTGATGCGACATGGATATCCCGTAAACGATCGGCCGTGAATGAAAAAGAGGTCCGTCCCGCGTCCGTCAGTCGGATGAAACATCAATCCGCGGTGACGCAGAAAGTATAGACCGGCCGGTCGAATGAACAATCGCCGTGACGACGAGAAACCGTTACAGAATCCACCAATTTATCCAGGCATTGACCAACCAGCCCAGCGGCGGACAGATCTCGCACAGGAGCGCGAGCGGCAGATAGAGTCGGGCAAACCACTTGGGACCATTGGCATAAACCGCGCCATACCAGATCCAGAACAAGGGACCGATGGAAACTCCCGCGATGACGACGTAGATCAACAGATACAGCACGATGTCGGCAAAAAAACGAATCCAGGTCCTTCGCCGTCGTCCCTTCGGATTGGTAGGCCCCGCCTCCGTAGTGACTTCTGTTTCGCGCAGTGGGGGCGTTGCCGCCGAAATCGGATTCGAAGTTGGATGTTCAACGTGCATCGGTCGCCTTGCGCTGGAAGAGCTGGTCGCGGGGTCTCAAGGTGTCTTGTGACGTACCCCTCGCCGTGCATCATGCGGACGAAGAAACCCGGCTCCTGCGCATTATACGGTCACGGGCTCAGCCAGCCATGCAATTTTAGCCATCCGGCGCACGCGACGGGCCATTGGTCCGTGCCGCGATGCTTTTTTGCCAGCCCAATGCCGTGGGGACCTTTCTCGTACAGGTGCAATTCGACGGGAACACCGGCCTTCACACAGGCAAGATAGAATCGCACGCTATTCTCAGGCTTGACGCCCTTGTCTTCCGTCGTATGCCACAAGAAGACCGGAGGAGTCTGATCGGTCACCTGCGTGTCATTCGAGAGCAATGCGACCAGTTGCGGATCGGGCTGTTCCCCCAGCAGGTTCTTTCGCGAACCGCGATGTGTGACGACGTCGTCCTGGAACGTGATCACCGGATAACACAGCACCGCGAAATCGGGACGACAACTGACGCGATCAATCGGATCGGCCGCCGCCACATCACCTCCGTCGAAGTGTGTTGCCGCCGTGGAGGCGAGATGACCACCAGCGGAAAAGCCGAGGACGCCAATTTTCTGAGGATCGAGTTTCCATTCCGCCGCTCGACTGCGAACCGTTCGCAACGCGCGTTGAACGTCGAGCATCGGAGTTGGATGCTTATAGGCGGGTGCCAGACGGTAGCGTAAGACGAATGCCGTCACGCCGAGCGAGTTGAGCCATTGCCCGATTTCTTCGCCTTCATGCCCCACCGCGAGGTGTTGGTAGCCGCCGCCAGGACAGACCACGATCGCCGTCCCATTCAACTGGTCCGCAGGAGGAGCGTACAGAGTGAGGTTGGGCTGATCCGTTTCTGCGTTTCCAACCGCACCGGGGGCACCGCTGGGCCAAAGCATGATTTTTTCATTCGCCCACCCGCCGGAACTGGCCAGGACGATAGACACGGCCAGGAGAACGCGGAACCACGAGTTACTTTCCTGCATCGAGCGATTCCTCTGATTGCGTGCGGTTCGGATCTGTGGTGTGGTTCGGATCTGTGGTGTGGTTTGTCGATTCGGGAGTTATTGCGAATCGGATGGCGGTGACGTGCGTGACGTCCAAAGAGAGTCGATTGGACGTTTTGGTGGTTGAAAAGAGCGCGTTCCTCTTCGAGTCGCGGTGAAACGAAGACGGAACGAACGCGGAAACTCGTCGGAGGTGGAATGAACGAAGCCCGATTCGGAGAATCGGGCTTCGTCTTCATCGTATCAAGCTCAGAATGGATTCAAAGCGATTCTTCGATCAGGGAGCCTTGCCGGGCAGCTTGTCGTCCTTGATCAGATCGCCGAAGGTCTTGCCTTCGACCGAGCTGGCCTTGGATTCTGCAGTCTTGATGGCGGCCTTGATCTTTTCAACGTCCTTTTCTTTTTCACCGCCAAGAGCTTCGCCGAAGGCCTTGCCGTAATCGTTGCGAACTTTCTTTTCCTTACCGTGGCAAGCATCGCACTTCGTGTCGGCATGGGCCTTGAGAAGTGCTGGGTAAGCTTCCCAGAACTCTTTGTTGTAATTGGGCCGAGCGTCAGCTGTCGGTGCCAAGCACACGTTGGCGGCCGCCAGAGCTACGCCGCACGCAATCCAAGTCCAACTCATCCGCATGAACTCACTCCTCACCTGTAAAGACATTGCCGTCACAATAGAGCCCAAAACGATGCGACCCGAGGGTCCTGCCGCAAGCCCTACCTCCAACGACGATTAGAGACGTCAGTCCACCAAGTGTCAACTCCGTAAATCGGCCTGAACATCGATCGTTCGCAGATTGCTGGACGGTCGTCAAGCATGTTACGGCTGACCGAAGATAGGAGCGTCAGAGTTGAGATTCAGTCTCACAAAAGGTTGTGAATTTGACGGACCATTCGCCTCCGCTCGCACGCCTGAGCACACAACCTGAACGCCGACTGAAACAACAGGAACGGGGTTGGTCACGGCGTCGTCAACACCATCATCCCCCCCTGCTCGCTATGCACGCGGTTCGAGTACTTGTAATCGGACGGACTGGACGAACGGTTTAATCCGGATGCGATAATCGGCCATATGGGGAGCGACAAGATGCGCTTTCAGGTGCGCCAGGCTTTCCCACTTTTCCACGATCATCACAAAGTTCGCTCCCAGTGACTGCTGAACCGGCAAATCGGTGACGGCATCGACGGCGGCTCCATACTCAATGCAGCCATTCTCTTTTCGCACCGGAACGGTGACTTGAGCGAATTCCTTTAAAAAATCTTCACGGTGACCGGGCGTCGTTTCGATCAGGGCCAGCACATGAATCATGGATTGCTCAATTCTTACAAGGGAAGATTTCTTCGGAGCCCGGTTCCATCGCAGGAAGACCTCAACGAACCATGCCCCGCTGGACCGTTCGAATGCACCAGGCAATCGCCGCCACGACGATTACCGTTGCCACCAAAAATACTCCGAACCCTCCGACGGTGGAAGCTTCCGCATGCCGCGGTGCCAGGCTGGTAATGTCGATCGCCCCCAATCGAAGCCCCTCACGAATCACGGAGACACCCAGCAGACTCGCGAGACAGCCGATCGACACCGCCCACATTCCAAACGAGCAGAACTGCCGTGCCCGCCATTGCTGAGCCCATCCAAGCGCCTGGGTGATGACACCGAGAATGACCAACAACAAATAGGGTAAGCCCAACGCCCCGAAGATCAGGCTGCGCGCGGCATCGTCACACTGTATCAGAGTCACGATTCCGGCGACCAACGCAACCGACATTCCTCCGCCTGCCAGGCGTACGAGCGTGCGGACAGAACTCGGAAATTCTCCATAGGACTCTGGCTCGCGATCCGGATTCTGATCGATCCGTTCCTCTTGCCGCCAGATCTGCCACCCAACCGATGCGGCCATCGTTGCAAACGAACCACCGATCCAGACCAGCATCCGCGGAATCACAATTGATGCCGTCAAAGGCAGATGCCCCGTCGCATAGATCTCGGCCCAGCGTTCGCCGTGACATGCGATCAGATGATTGGCGGTCCAGCAGAATCCGACGAAGACAAAGCAGAGCGAAGTCGCGACCACGACAGCAACTCGAAGACTGTAGACTCGATTCCAAAGCCAGGCGCTTTTGATCAAGTACAGCAGATAGAACGCGGTGATCAGAACAGGAATGACAATCATCCACCTCCACCACAACAGCAAATTGGCCGTGTAGAAGTGACTTTGATAGACGATCTGTATGAAGAGCAACGGCGCGACACCGGCGGTAATCGCGGCACTTAGCATAAACGGCATCCAGTCCCGTAGCGTCGCTGCCAAAGGCTGTGCCGCACGCGGCCGCACGATCAATCCAGGAAAGATTGTCGACCAGGTCACATACAAGCATCCTGCCAACACATAGTGCATGAAGGCCTGGTGCAGTACAAACGTCAAGACGTACAGCGTCAAATAGAACGCGGTCGGATATGAGAAACCAAAGGGAAAGATCGCAGTCATTCGTCAGGCCCAGAAAGTGCGTCAGCGTCGTCGCCCGCGTGTTGATTCACCAGTAAAAGAAGGACTCGCACCACAAACCCGCAATTAATGTCCACGGCTGACACCACGGCGGTGATTTTGCTTGAAGTCCCCCGGAGCCGTCCCCGCCTCGTTCAACCACACCTCAATCTGAGCCAGCGTTTCCGGATTCTCGCTAAGTTCCCAGTCTCGACTCGAGCGGTCGTTCCGACTGGTCCAGCGCACAAACTGAACCAGTGACTCCAATTCACGAGCGGTCCCCGCAAACGGTGGCATGAATGGTTTTGTATGCTGCAATTTGGCGAAATTCATCCGCATCTGGTTCGCGTCCCACGCCCCCGTCAATTCAGCGACGGCATTGGTGCCCTGCATCGTGTGGCAGACACTGCATTGACGGCGAAACACCTTCGCGCCCAGACGTACCTGGTCATTCGCGTAGCCCGCGTCATTGCGCAGTGGATAAGGATCGTTGCTTGTACAACCCACCTCGCGCAAATGAGCCACTTCGTCCGGCAGAATCGAATTGGAGTACAGGACGTGCCGAATCGAGTACGGTTTGCGTGAACCTTCCCGAACGAACTCACCCCCGGCGGTCGCTCCGAACGCCAGCAGCAACAGCAACGACGCCGTTGCCCCATTGACGTACAGTCGCTGAATCACCAAGCCCAGAATCGCATAGCTGCCAATCGCCAAAGACGAGGCGATCGAAAGACTGAGAAAGAGCATCATCGCCGGACTGCCGCCCAGAACCCAACTGCGACTGTCCTCGGGCATGACCGCCAAGAACCAAATTCCCAGGATTGGCATCGCGACCATCGGCACCAGCAAATGAGCGGCTCGATTGATGAGCGCGCGCCGACCGTCTCGATCGATCGAGTTCATGAGATTAATCACAACGCAGGCCGCCAGCGCCGCCAGCGTCATCGCGACCACGGTGCGGAAAAACAGGCTCGGCCAGAAACTCGGATTGAAGAATCCATCGAAAAGCCGGTGTGATTCGAGCCATCTTCCGGGGGTTAGCTGCCATGACAGAATTCCGTTGATCACGAACAGACTGACCCACGACGCAAATGCATAAATGGCGAGTAGCGTCATCGCTGCTCGATCGTTCAGGCGCTGGTGATACCGATAGAAGCAGTATCCCGCGACGATTTCCAGGCAAAAGAATGTCCATTCCGTGGCCCACAACCAGTGAAAGTGGTCGACCATCGAACCGATTGTCGCGGGACTGACCTGAATCGCCGTAAACCAGATTCCAACCCCCGTCAGAGCACCAACCACAAAGCTGATCAGTACTAGCAGCTTGAAATAGCCTTTGACGAATGGTCGGGCATGGATTTCGCGTCCGGTCATCGCCAGCCACTGGAAATAGCAGAGCAAAATTCCGCCACCCACCGCAAACTGGGCGAGAAAGACATGGACAATCGCAACACCCGCCATGACCAACCCCGGCATAATAGGGCCATAATCGTTGACGGGGAAAACTTCAGACATCGGGCGCCTCCTTTTTTGTCACCGTTCACGGGTTGGGGGCTGACGCATTTTCATCCCAGAAGACGCGTGATACCAGGCGAGGTTTTCGCAACCGAGATACCCGTTGCCGATGAATATCGGATCGGTGCCCCTCTCTGACTCGTGAACGGTAACTTCTTTTTCATGTTGTAGCACAGTTGGCAAGATGTTGAAGCTTGCGTGAATCGGTCCGACAGTTGCTATAATGCCGTGTGCACGTCCCGAAGACGCTTTCCCCTCATCAAGCGTCGCCCATCCGCCTCTCATACAGACTGATTGTGCGACCATCTCTTGACGGAATGCGAGGCGCATCGCAGAAGCGTCGAACGGTGCCGGAGGTCTTTATCGCTTCGAATCAATTTTACTGAGAGGAGTCGAATCATGACCGTACAGTCGACCGCGGAAATGACCTTTGAAGCGCAGACGCATGCCAATTTGCGACAGCTTGCCGCGTCACTTCGGGAAGCCAGCCATTTGACGCCCGACGCCCAAACGGCGTTGGCCAGCTTGCTGGATGAAATTGGCCGAGAACTCGGTACGACGGGACTGAGCAGTGAAAAGACTGCGCGCTTGGCAGAAGCCGTCAGCGACGTCGCGCGTGCTTTGGATGAACAACAGTCGGTGGAATCCTTCGATTCCGCTCGCACACGATTGAAAGAAGCGGCCATTACGGCGGAGACGGAAGCCCCCATTGCCACCGGTCTGGCCTATCGCTTCATGGATACCCTGGCCAGCATTGGAATCTAGGGGTTCGGAACTTATCCGATTCGGTGACGATCTCCGGGAATTCTCGGTTGGTGGACGAGATTCCCCGGCAGGTCGGACGGACTCCCCGGCCGCCCGCACGAAATTGTTCCAACTATCGCTTCGACTTTTCGTTGGCCCACTCGATCAACGTCGGGCGCGGGCCTGGAAATGGAGCCGTGCGGGTCCTACCAGAATCCTGATCTTGACGTTCCAACAATGCGCGAAAGAAACTGAGCAGCGCAGGTTGCATCGGCGGGATTTCACTCGCAAGATTGGTCGGGGCGGCGGAACGATCTCCCAGAATAGGATATTTGAAGTTCCGTACGCGATAGACTCGATCCTCGTGAATCTTAAACACAAGATCGACGACACCTTTTTCTTCGGCTCGCTTGGGCACAGCATCGACGCGACAGAACCAGCGTCCCTGTTCGAGGTAATTGCGCCTCACATTTTCCGCATCCTGGTCAATGTCGCGCGTGTCGAAGTGATCACCGACATTGACCTTCATCATGTTTCGAAGCTCTTGCTTGGACATGACTTTGTTTCCTTCAATTTCGATCTCGCGAATCTTGTATCGCAGTCCCCCGTTGACGTCATAGTGAATTTCGAGATTCGATTCGTCTTCGGAGAACTTTAAACCGGGTTCAATCAACACATCAAGATAACCCAGGCTGTGGTAGTACCGCTTGATACCATCCATGTCCTCTTTCATGGTCGACAGATCATATTTTCCGCTGAAAAGCTGCAAAATCCGCGTCTTGGATTGCGGCTTCGTCTGCTCGATTCCGTCGACAACTTCGTGCTTTCCATCGAACTTGACGGTCGAAACGTGGACTTTCGGCCCTTCATTGATGGCGAATATGACTTCACGATTGTCACGGTCACTGCCCTTCTCGAGGGTCACGGTCGCGAACGCAAAGCCTTTCTCGTGGTAATACTCTTCGATCCGCCGTGCGCATTCGCGGTTGGAACGGACATCGAAAGGACTCCCCGGCTTCAGTTGTGTCATCGCGTCGAAGACTTTCTGCTTCACCTTTTTCAGGCCCTTGTATTCCACACGACGCACGATGGGCCGCTCAATCACACGGAAGACGAGAGCGGTCCCTCGCTCACATGGGCGCAGCATTGGTTCGACGCTGGAGAACCAGCGAGTCCGAATCAGTACATCAACGTCGTCTTTGATTTTCTCAAAATTTATCGGATGATCGGGCCGACTTTTGATTTGCTTGGTGATCGCGGATTCAGGAATTGTGATATTTCCTTCGACCACGATTTTCGAGATCGGGCCGACTTCGTACCAGGACAGTCCGTCCGAGAACTCCGTTTCGACTGATCGTTCGAAGCGTTCAGGATCGGGGGCAGGTGTCACGGACGTCGTCGAACTCTCAGCAACTTGCGTGGGATCATCCGACTGTGCGACTTCGACAGATTCCTTTCTGCGGTCTGAAGACTGACCTTCCAGCGGATGCAGCAATCCGGCCAACCCCAATCCAAACAACAGGGCGGTCATCGTGAGCCCCCCGACGCTCACCCGATTCAGACGCGGTGCGGGTTCACCCAGCAATCGAAGCAGCCGGTATTTCAGTTGAGAGGGACGTTTTCCTGTCGCAGCCAGCAACGCCGCACTCTCACCACCCGGCATTTTCCGCGAGCCACAAACATCCGCGAGATGAATCAGGGCCTCGCCATATTCAAGGGCAGAACAGCCAGACGCCACAACCAGGTCATCGCACGTGCATTCGCGTTCAATGCTGACTCGATGACTGATGTACCAGACCGCCGGATGAAAGAAGAAGATCGCTTCAACCACGCGCTGCAGCCAATTGATCAGTAAGTCACCGCGACGAAGATGCGCCAACTCGTGGGCCAGGACCAATTCGACCTGCGCGACAGTCAGTCCCGACATCAGCGCGGGCGGGATCAGAATCAGCGGACGGAGTGTTCCGGTCACCACCGGGACCGAGATGCGATGGCAATGTGCCACGATGGGCACCACCCGAATTCCCCATCGCTCGGCTGTCCGGCAAACAATTTCACGCAGGCGATCGTCGATCACTTCGACCGCGTTCCAACGCATACGCCAACTGGCGGCCACAGCAACAACTAATCTTAACAACATGGCCGCGACGCCGGACAGGTACATGGCGGTGATCCACGGAGCAAAGCCCACGAATGTCAGCCCCTGTCGAGCAGGCCCCCTGTTAATAGAGATGGCGTCGGCCGCGAGCATCGATGCGAAACTCTCGGAAGGCACCAATCCATCCATCTTGGAGATCGTTGAAGACGTCTGCCCTGGAACTTGTGACCCGGGAACGCCGTCTGCCACGCTCACCTCGTTGACAGATGCAAGCAATCCAAACGTGACCAGCGAACAGAGGACGATCAGTCCCAACGCGCCCACACCGGACCAATAGCGTGCATTTGCCGACCTTCGCCGAAGCCCAAAATCGACCACAACAAACAGCCCCCCAATCAAGCTCGCCTGCCACAACGAATGCAGAAGCGTCATCGTTAGGTACAGACAAACGGAGCTGGAGAGCCACGGCAGTTGCGAAGCCAACGAATTGAACATCGAGTCGCCACTCATTTTAAACGCTCCTTCGCTTTTTGATTCAGGATCCGCCGCAACTCTTTCAACTCGTCGTCATCCAGATCCGACGATTCGAACAGACTGAGCATCACGGCTTTGGCGGAACCATCGAAGACGCGTTCCACGACATCTCCGAGCATTCGTCCCGTGACCTCTTCGCGTGCGACAATCGGTGTGAAAGAACATGCATTCCCCTGCATCGTCCGCTTCAGATATCGCTTGCTGACCATCACATTCAGCGTCGTGATGACGGACGTATGCGCGAGCGGACGGCCCCCGGCCTCGAGTGCTTCGCGCACGTCACGCACAGCAAGCGGTGATCGGCCCCAGAGGATTTTGAGGATTTGCAGTTCCAGTTCCGTGGGATGAGTCGTCTTCGGCCGCACCATGATTGCCCTCATTCCCAATCCAGACAAAACTTCGATTTCAATAGAAGATAGAGCAAGCAAGTCATTCCTACAAGAGATCTTCTATTTTCATAGATGGCACCGCGAGAGGGGATTTCCTCGCATGGATACCCTCGTTACCAAGCTCCCGCTTGGTAACGCCTTTTGCGATTTCATTTTCTGTCGAGCACGAAATTGAACACGAACCGACGTAGACATTTCTAATGAGTACGAAGCATCCCCACCGCGGGAGCTTGGGAACGAGGGGAAATCAAGCAAAGAACGCAACTTCAAAATTTCGGCTTGGGGACGAAATTGAAACGAAAGTAGCAGACGTTCTTTCATGCCCCTGTCAATCGATCAGCACAAACTTGCCATAGTTTCGACTCGACAGTGGCTTCATGAACATCGAGAGGCCGCCGTGGCCGCCAGCGGTCGTGACGCCGATTGTGTGGATCGAGATGCGGCGGACGCGATTCAGTTCGCTGCAGGCATTCACGATCGAACCGGGCTGATCGTCGGTAGGCTCACCATCGGACAGAAAGTAGATGGCTTCTGGCTCGAGCTTGAACGCGACACTCAATGCGGCCCCTGATGCAGTCAAAGGCGCCAACGGCCGCGCGACGATCGCTCGAGCCGCATTTTTCTTTGCATCAGCCGTCGCCGAAACAAGCCGGGGTTGCCACGCATCGGCCTGCCGATCGAACATCACCACACCGAAATGGACGACCTCAGGCAGCGCGTCGATGGCGTTGATCAACGCCTGCTTTGCCGCCAGGATCGGAGTGCCGTGCATGCTGCCTGACGAATCCAGCACGAATACGATCCGCTTCGCGCAAATCGGAATCCGGTAGTATGTCAGTTGATCACTCGCAATGTCGTCGTCATCCGGCTCGATTTCACCGTCGGGAAACTCGAACGTGTCTCGATTCTTTTCCCACCACTCGGCCCAACCGGCAGCATCCGCACGAAGCCGTTGCTTCGTAACAGCCGTCAAATAGCTGACAATATCTGCCTGAATCAGCCCTTCGGTCTTGGGCAGCAGTTCGATCAGGAAGTCGACTGCCTCGAGTTTTCGAATCTTCGACATCGCCTGTACGATGGTCCGGCGGTAACCGAAATGGGATTCAAACACCTTCGCCCTGGACAGAATCGCAACGGCGCGGGCGGGGTCCTGCTCACGCTGCTCGGTGTAGTCATCTTCGCTCTGATCAGCGAATTCGTCGATCAGGGTGATCGGCACCAGCAGATTGCCTTTGGGCGTCGCCAGAAATTCGTCAATGAACTTGATGAGTTCCACTTGCCGCTCGGGAATATCACTCGCCACGAGCGCGCGAAGCATTTCCAGTGTCATTTCATTGGCGATCGACTTCTTGATAGACTTTTTTAATTCGTTGATCAAGTAGCCACTGACCGTTGCGTCATCGGCCAGTTGCCGTAGTCCCGCGCGGGTCGCGAGCCTGACCTTCAATTCCGAATCGAACAAACCTCGTTTCAACAAGAGTTCGGCGGTACCTGGACGCGGAATTTTGGCGAACGTCGCAACAGCCGCCGCACGTGTGTTGGCAGCGGGCTTCTTCATTTCTTTCACGAAGGTTTGCTTCGCGGACGTGAATTCCACATCCACAGGTGCCGCGGAAACATACGACACGTTCACCAGCAACGAAGCGACGACAACACAATCCCGAACTCGCATTCGCACGACTCACACCGGAGACACAGTGACCAGCACGTGTTCAACACGATGAGCATAGCGAATTGTCGACGGAGAAAATCATGAATTTGCCGCAAGAATCGGCGAGTTAAGCCAATTGCCACGTGGGGCACCCCAGACAAGCATCGTCGATCGACCACGTGCGAGACAACGCCCCAAGCAGCCTGTTGAAATAACGGAGACCGGCACCGTGGCGTTTATGATGTGATGGCGTTTTCGAGTCTGAGTGGAGCCAGTCCCCAATATTTCAGCAGACCTCAAGCAGCGCCGTACGCAGCGCCATCGCGACGGACCATCTCAACGGAGACTGCGCCAACTGGAATGGCGTCAGATGAATCCATTCCGTCGTCAGTCGTTGCTTCAAACGCTGGTGTGTCTCGCGATCAATGTCCACTTGGAGCAGAACGTCGGCGAGTTCGCAGAAACTAGAAACAGGCAGATGTGCAGCAGAAGTGTAAACCAATGAACGGAGGTCGTCCGTCTGACGATCGACCTCCGCGAGCTGCGGATCATGCCGGGTCTCAAAATCGATCCAACAGGCGGAGTTCGCCCTCATGTCCACGATCACATTGCAGGCGGTGGCATCACCGTGACTGATCGATCGATACGTTCCGTTCCCCCAGTCGGCATCGACGGCGTGCAATCGACGAAGCGCGGTCAGCGCCAATCGGATCGCGTCGAGCTTCTGTGCTGGTGAGTACCGACAGTCCGCCAGAATTCGGCTGAGTGAGTCACCCGGGACATGCCGACAGACCAGCACCGAACCTCGCTCAATTGCGCCGCTGGACTCGATCAGCACGAGACCCTGACGCGTGGATGCGTCAATGGCTCGTTCCCAAGCAAGCCACTGCCTGACCGGCAGCGCGAAATGAGGGCTTCCCGTCAGCCATTGAAACGCGTTCCCCCAGGGGATGATCAGGCACGCCAGGAACCGACGCTGCTTTCGAACGACGTCGACGCCACTAACGGAAAGAAACTCGATTCGATGCAGGCGAACCTTCCCTAACATCATCCCAAGCAGGCGGCGGCATTCATGACGCATTTGCATCAAACGTTGGTGAACCATTCAGCGAATCGCATCGGAATAGTAGATACGGCCACTCTTGTGCAGGATGGCCCAAACGTACTTGACGAATGTGCGCAGATAGCCAAACGGCAGAGCCTCCATGCGGCGACTGGAACTGAACGCCGTCATCGAACGATCGTAGATGAACCGATCCGGTCGGTGGCGGTACAGGCCTGCCAGGATCGGCCATTCCTCGCCAATCGCGACCTCTTCGTCAAAGGGACCGTACTCGTCAAACACGGTGGCCGTGCAGAACATCACGGCAGGCATCGCTTTCGCCCGAGGAAGTGGCAGGCGGCGCACATGCTCCCAGAAGAACCACCACACTCGTGCTCTGAGCCCTCCGTCAGAACCCGCCAGTCGGATGATTCCGGCTTCTTTTCCGTCGCGGTGGCAATGATCAACAATCCGACGCAAGCAATCCGACTCGATCCAGGTATCGGCGTCGACGAAGACTAAGATCTCGCCCGTCGCGTTTCCTCGACCATGATTTCGTGCACGTGCGGCACCCAACGCCTGATGGCAGACGGCAACTACGCCATCGCGCACAGAGAACTGCTGAAGAGTCTCCCAGGTACCATCGGTACTGGCGTTATCGACAACGATCACCTCGACGGCTGTTGGATTGAATTGTCGCGCCGCATCCAGAATGCGTTCGAGCGTCTCGCCAATGAGACGCTGCTCGTTGCGAGCCGGGACGATGACCGACACTGTCGAGTTGCTCATGATCGATGGGCCTCCAGGACAAACAAATCCCGACTCACGCTTAAGCCGGGCCAATTCGAGGGAATGAGTGCTCGTACGACGAAACCTGAGCGACGGAACTCATCGAGCAATTCCTCACGCGTCCAATAGCGACAAGGAACAAGCGGACAGTCGTGGCACTCAACAATCCGTAAGAACGCCGCAATGTGGAATGCCGCCCTGCCCCAACAGAACTCGCGGCACCTGAGCACAAACCGCCCCAACCTGCCCGTATACGTCGATTGCACCACGATCACAGGTCCTTCAGTAATCCGCTGAGCCTCACTTAAGAGGGGCGCAACGGATTCCGGGTACTGCAACACATACAGCAACAGCAATGACGCAAAATGATGATCGTGCGTAGGAACCGAGTTGTTTGCGAGAAGAGTCGGCCCAGGACCAACCCAGTGCAGATCAGCGACATCATACTCAGTGACTCGCAACGCTGTTCGCTGCCGGATCAGTTCCGCATTGTGCCCGGTCCCAGACCCAAGATCGGCGATGATCCCCACCATGGGCAGATGTGGAGAGATTCGGCGATACAGGGCGCGCGCTCGGTGCTTCATCACGACGTCGGCGATCCACCTCATGACGCGCCCTCCGCGTGAGACAGGATTTCGGAGGCCGTCATTGGGCGATATCCACTTCGAACGAAGGACTCAATGAGTCGCAAGGCACGCACAAAATATCCGCGACGAACGTCGACCGGATGAATGGCAATGCAGGGAATTGACGCGCGGCGGACGCGCCTCATGAGATGCCCCAGACATTCGCCTCCATAACCAAGACAGCCAATTTGACCCCAGTCCCACGACCAGGTGGCCAGAGGCGCGATCACGCCGCGCTCGCACGATTCGAGGCGATCAAAACGCACCACAAATTTCAGTGACGAGATTCGCGACGCGGCGATGGGAAGTTGCCACGCAGGAGGCAGCAACCCCTGGGCCCGTTGGCCAGTCTGCTCTCGAAAATCGGCCTGGGCAAACTCGAGTCGCTCAAGAATCGTCGATTCATCGAGCCCCCGAAATTCGTCGGCGGAATCGGTCAGCAGCGACACGGGCCGCAGCCGTGCGGCGCTTTGATGTGTCCATCCATGAAGCAAATGTTCGGAACAACGCGTCAAGAGCTCACGATATGCCGGATTGTGAAGACATGCACGACTTCCTCGCCAACGAGGAACGATCGCCGCGGTGATCTGTCGGCCTACAAGTGGCACCAGACCGTCTACGATCTCACCGAGCTCGGAAAGAAACACGGACGAAAAATCATGCACCACCACCAGCATCGCGGGCTTCGCAGAACGCAGTGCAATAGGAAGATTCGCTGGCATGACGTCCCCCGATTCAGGCGATCGACTTTGCAATACAGTATCTTGAAACTCGATTAATCAAGATCACTTCAACAATTCAAAAACACGCCGCTTTGCATTGCAAAGTTATTTAACAAGAGCACGCTTGTCAAGACTCCATAGGGATTTGGGAACCGTTCGCCTGTTCCGCAAAGGAAATGAACACAGGAAAAAACACGACCTCGCAATGTCGCTACCGACATGCGAGGTCGAAATTGTACTGCCGATTCAACGAGCAACTGCGAATCAAACGGGGAGATGGCAGAACACCAGAGAGCCCGCTTGGAACTCTCTGGTGATCAGATGCAATCAACAGTGAAAATCGAACCTGTCAACGTCTATCGGGTTCACCATTAGTACCGCAAAATGAGATCCACAGTCAGACGATTCTGAATAATGTCGCGACGATCGGTATAGGGAATCTCATAGGCGACACCCAGTTCCAGGTTCTTGTTTGGCTTGTATTTCACGCCGTAGCCGCCGGTCACGATGTCATTGCCTGCCACCCCGACGGAGCCCAGGTTGAACAGATCCAGCCCTTCAACAGGCGCGGCAAAAGAATTGGACGAGGAGAGCCAGTGGTACCAATTCGCTTCCGTAAACAGGTAGAAACCGCTGTTTCCTAACTTTCGGTCGAGGTGACTCGACAAGTATGTGCTTTGCGTTTGAACATCCGTATTGGCTGGCAGCCGCGCTCCGAACGTGGAAACGAGATGCCAGTTGTCACCAAGCTGCTGGCCTCCTGTCAGGAACAGATTGAATTCTCCGTTTCCTTTTCCCTGCAGAGCCTGATGGCTGCCGAGTGGAATCCCATACGTAAAGCCGGTGCTCACAATCGTCTGGCTGCAATAGTCCTTGTAGATGTTGTACTTCAGCCCGGCGTTGACGTCGGCGAACCCGTCACTCATGAGGCCGTTCTGTGAG
Organism: Schlesneria paludicola DSM 18645; assembly: GCF_000255655.1. Lineage (NCBI taxonomy): Bacteria > Pseudomonadati > Planctomycetota > Planctomycetia > Planctomycetales > Planctomycetaceae > Schlesneria > Schlesneria paludicola. The sequence goes on from NZ_JH636435.1 coordinate 3,073,344, forward strand.
AAGAAGAAACCATCCTTCGTCGCGATGATCGACAGATTTTCGGTCAACGCCGCTCGGGCCTGCATCGCAATCAATTGCGCACTACCACCGCCCAGGGCGTTCGGAATCGTGTGGTTCACAAAGATCGGCCGCACTTCAGTCAATGTTCGCGGATCTTCAAAATACACGGGATTCGTCATCGGACTGATGAAGTCGGAGAACCCATGATCACTTTGCGCAATCAATCCAAACAACTTGGGACTACCACTCGTCAACGGGACGGCCGAGGACTCAGGCGACACCGGCGCTGTGGTGTTGATCGACGTCAGGTTAAAAACAGGAACTGTGGACTCGTCCGCTGCACCGATCCTCGCCATCGTCAGCAACATGAACACAGTTAATTGAACACGCGTCACAGTCATGCAGGTTCCCTCCTCGTTCTGAAATGAGAGCAATCACCGTTGAAATCACACGTCACACGACGATCGTTGAATTGCACCAAAACCATCGGCCACGAAATCCGCAAATCGCAGTGAGCAAACGCATCAGGTGGAACTTGCGCGGAATTCCAGCGGTCTGTTGGCGACGAGACAGACTTTGCCAATCCTCCGAGAGTCTCGCGCATTTACGAATGCGTCTGAAATGAGACGACATTGACCAGGTGGATCGAATCCGACACCAGAGATCCGGGGATCACCTCCGCACGACGAGAGCGAGTCGTTCGAAGATCGCGATCAAGTCAACTTTTCCGCCGCCATGACAACCCGGTCGCACGATGGCTCGAGCAACACATGGACGAAGATTTGCCAGTCGGTACAAAGTTGGATGATGTGCCCATCGACGATCGACGTCAGACTCGTCCTCCGATCAACGCAGATTGATCCTGAATTCCGAACGGCCGATTCGTTGACGGATCGATGTCGACCGAGAGATGATCTCTCGGAATCCGACTCCTATCATTCGCCACTTGACGTGAATCACCCCGTCCGAAGCACGCTTGGGGAACAGACTCGTTCGAGCCCCCTGCACCTTCCGTTCGCTCTGCCCTGCATCGCGGATGCCGTCATTGGCCAGCGTTCTCGGATTGGGAACTAATGCATTTTCAGCGCCGAAGACGCGTGACACCGTGCGAGGTTTTCGCAACCATGACGCTAGTTTCCGATGAAACCGGGTCTTCCCTTCTCTGACTCGAAAATGATTGCCGTTGCTGGCAATCGTATTCCAGAAACGCCCTTCCCCAATTACAGAACCAAAACACGATGGCACACGACGCGCCGCTGACGACTGATTCCCCTGATCGCGTCATTTCCATGGATCAATTTCGCGGCTATGCAGTCGCGGCCATGATTTTCGTCAACTTCGTGGGTGGATTCGGGGTCGTCCATTCTGTCTTCAAACACAATGACAACTATCTCAGCTATGCCGACACCATCATGGCGAACTTCATGTTCATGGTGGGGTTCTCGTTCCGGCTGACAATGCTGCGAAGACTCAAGCGGATGAGCTGGCTCGCAACCTGCTGGTCGTATGTGCGACGGAGCCTGCTGCTCGTATTCGTCTCGACACTGCTGTATGGAATCGCCGGGGACTACAAGAGTTGGAGCCAGTTCCAACAGATTCCCGAGACGCTCCGCGATCCCTCGGACCCACCACCGAGTGAATCGGAATCACAACCACGAGGTCGGCGGCGAGGCCGGCCTCGTGATCCCGCGCAAGAGTTCCGGGATGAGCTCAAGCAGATGACGCCTGAAGAGCAGGACGTCGCGATTCACGACGAGCGACTTCGACGCCGCGCCGAGCGTGAGAAAGAACGAAGCAACGCCAAGCCGGCCGACCCCGCAAAAACATCCTTATTCCACCCCGAATTCCGGAAATCATTCTTTGCAAACTGGCGAGTCTCACTGGCCCGCCACCTCAAAAGCAACTTGTGGGAGACGTTTGCCATCATCGGAATGTCTCAACTGGTGATCCTGCCTCTGGTCCCCCTGGGAATGCACATTCGCCTCGCCGCGATGTTCGGCCTGGCGCTCGTCCATGCGCTACTGTGCTACTGGTTCAATTGGGGATTCGTCCTGGGCTTCGAAGACAACTGGATGGTCCAAATCTGGAAGACGGGCACAAGTCGCAGTTGGGATGGTGGCTTTTTCGGACCGTTGTGTTGGGGCGTCGTCATGCTGGGCGGGACGATCGCCTACGATGTGGTGATGACGGACGGGACACGCTGGGCCGTCATTGTGCGACTGCTGAGATACGGCGTCTTCTTCACCGTTTTGGGGTACATCTTTTCGTGTGGAACCCGCCTGTACGACATCGTCGACGGAGGCACGCCTCAACGATCGAACATCACGGACATCAAGTTTGCCGAATCCCCCATGGTCCCGTCACTGTCCGGTGTGAACCATCGCAGCCCGCTCAGCCTGCTGGCAGAGCCCCCCTTCATCGCCCCGCCCCCAGGCGATGAACGACTGGAAAACTATTGGATGATGAGCAAGAAGTTTCCGACGCTGTCGTACATCCTCTGCGCGACAGGCCTGTCCTTCCTCCTTTACGCCGCATTCGTGTGGTTCTCTGACATCCGACACTTTGAGATCGGAATCTTTCGAACGTTCGGCACCAACCCACTTCTGGCCTATTGCATTAACGAGCTCGCGCATTCTCGCTTCAAAAACCTTCTGCCCGGCGACGCGCCACTGTGGTACTGCCTGCTGGCCTTCGTCCTCTATTTCGGAATGATCTACGCCTGCGTCCGCTACTTCGAACGCCAGAAAATGTTCATTCGCCTTTGATGGGGGGCGTTTCGGTGGCCATGGAGCGTTTCTCGCCGTTTGCGATTGTCACGAAATGACGCATGAATGGCTTTACACCTTGCGAGAACGTTTCAGGCCCGAAGTCGCACCCGGCTGGAAAGACTATCTCGCCTTCTCGGGCTTTCGGGACATCGTTGAGATGGTGACTCTCGATTTGGGTGTGTGCCCGCAGGTCATCACAAACCTCCGTGACGAGGATTGGACTTACAACGTGCATGCGGACTTCCGGATCATGTTTTTTCGTGATGCGGAGTATCTGATGACACGACAGCCAATCGATTCATCACGACACCAGATCCTCGCCATCTTAGAGAGTCCGAATGGTTCAGAAGTCATTCCTTCAGGCTTCAAACATTGCGGTTACGACATCATGGACTCATACCTCGGCAACAGCACCCTGACCAACTGCGGACAAATCCCCGAGGCGTTCGATCCGTCAATTGTAACTGAGTTCGGCCTGATCTCCGATTACGCAACAGCAATCGATGTTCGGGACAAAATGCGACAATTGGAACCAGACGATCCTCATCTCGGAGCGTGTGAAGTGTGGGCAATTGCGCGCGCATACGCGGCTTACGAATCGAGAACCTAAACGCACGGGCTGACAGTGGCCACCGCTTGTCGAAGAGGACATCTCTGCCGCAGCTCCAAGTTAGCACCTACGCCGCATCGGCCGATGTGACTAACGCAAATTGCATAGCCCGAGCCATCACAGACCACAACCAATTGCTGTTAAGTGTCGCCTGCAGCATTAATGAATGACTCAATACAGGGAGCCCAAATACGCCGCCATCCCTTTAAAAATGGGCCGGGTTCAAGCGCCCACGTGCAACCTCTGAGCTGTACCTTAATTCCGCACACGCTCTCGCAGATCATTGACAGCGACGTGCCACTCACTTGCATCTCCTTCCTCCCAAAGCTCGAGCAATTCGGACTGCGGAGCGAGTACACGCTCAATGACTGTAAGTGCGATTTGGATAAGATTCTCCGGTGGCTTCACCTTGTGTGATGCAACCCAATTATCGATCGTTTCAGTGTATGGGTCACGAACGCCCCAATTTCCTTTCAAACGGGCAATGACTTCACATGCCGCAAGTCCTTCGCATGCGACATCGGCGTCCAAGTAATCATCGGATCCATTGAGCACAGTTTCGAGGGTTTGCCGAATCAAACTGAGATCGTCGACATCTTCCAAGCTATAGGCCCAGTCACATGCCACGTCGTTGCCAAACGAATCTACACTCCAAGTTCCCATCCCTGAATCTCCGCAAACGTTACGTGTCAAATTTCGAAATCATGCTTTCCCGCAAATATGGATCGCAATTTAGCCACAGTCGCCGACCATGCCCTCCGTAAAACAGGGCATCATCTGAAAAAGAACAATCGTCCCAATAAGATTTTTGAAATGTGCTGAACGGGACGCCAACACACTCTCGCATGGTTTGATGCAATTGTCGCAAAAAAAGGCGTTTTCGACTCGGATCGCGCTTACCTCATAGCCCATCATGCGTGGCGATTTAGGCAGAATGTGGAATCGCTCATGAAAGAGAGAAAATTGGTTTCCAACTCTTCACAACAAGAGACGAAAAGATACTAAGGCTCTGCATTTCTCTCGCCTTAATCGTCATCGCGAGAGTCCGAACAAGATTTGGCAGGTGCTGACGAGCTTGAATTGCCCATCACTTGAAAGATGTGGCATCAATTGAAGCGATAACGCCTCGTCTCTGAACCGCCACCGACAGCGTTCGGCGTAAGCTGATGCGGCTTCAATTGTTGGCGCAGAAAGCATCGCGAGAACGACGAACCTATTCGAAGCCCAGCATGCGACGCGGACAAAAAAATGTCCCCGGCTGGAGTCGAACCAGCAACCTTCGGCTTCGGAGGCCGACGCTCTATCCAATTGAGCTACGAGAACGATTGAAACCGATCGTGGAACAGAAACTGATGAGAGACAATGAGTTACACCTTGGAGGTGAGCTCGTTGAAACTCGTTTTCTGTGGAGATGCGGAATCTTTGGTTGATTATCGACGATTTCGTGATGAAAACAAGTTCGGTCGCAAAATCCTGGGTCGCAAGCGGCCTGATGCGGCAATTCATAAGCCGTGAGACGAATTCCGGTTTGGTTGATGAAGGGGTTACGTGGCGACCACCGGATCGTGTGACTGGGATGAGTGACTTGGGCTGCTTGAAAGTCTGGGGGTAGCTGAGATACTGCTGCCAGTGCGACGTGTCTTCTCGTGACTGACAAAATAAGGACTAGACAATGAAACGAGTTGGAGCAACGACTCTTAAGGGAAATCCGGTCGACCTCAAGGGCCGTGCCCTGAAAGTTGGCGATGAAGCGCCGGAATTCAAGCTGCAAGACAATAGCCTGGCGGACATTACGCTCGCATCGAGCGCGGGCAAGACGCGAATCATTGCCACGATTCCTTCGCTGGATACCAGCACCTGCCACGCAGAAACCAAGCGATTCAACGACGAAGCGAAGAAGCTGTCGAACGTGGAAGTCCTGGTCGTCAGCATGGACCTGCCGTTCGGTGCCAAGCGCTGGTGCGGAGCGGAAGGCGTGGAAACGGTCAAAACGCTGAGCGCTCATCGCTGCACCGATTTCGGGAGTGATTATGGCGTGTTGATTTCGGGTGGACCGCTTGATCGCTGTCTGTCCCGCGCGATCTTCGTCGTGAACGGGGCTGGTAAGGTCACGTATGTCGAATACGTACCGGAAATCGCCGATCACCCGAACTACGAAGCCGTTTTGGCTGCCGCCAAGAGCTGAACGTTCTTTTGCAGCCGCTACGACGATTTGGCAGGGACAGCCTGTGAAGACGGAACGCCGTACGATTTCCAACTGACGGTCTTCTGCAGCCTGAAATCCACCGGCATAGCAGCCTGTTGAAGTAAGGGGGGACAGGCACCTTGGCGTTGACGATGTCATGGCGTTTCTTAAGCGGGCCGAGGCCAGTCCCCGTTACTTCAACAGGCTGATAGCCTGTGACGCACAAAATTGAAGAACGGTGTGCCGATTGAAGAATGGCGTGCCGCGATGCGTTGACCACAAACGAAGTCGGCAGACTTTGACTCGTTTGGGTCGGCGCATGGCGACGTCATAACGGACTCGCGTGAATTTGAGGGGCTTCCGTCCTTGGCGGAAGCCCTTTTTCTGTTTGGGAAGGGTGCGCGAAACACTCGTTCCAAACGACTCGGCCAGCGACGGGAACCGGCTCACAGTCATCGCAAACGCCGTTACGACGGAAACCCAGCCCGCGACACCTGAACATTCGCATCGCATCCAGCCGAACAATTCTCTTTGCAGCCAGGGCGTCATCGGATAAATAATCGGCTGAAATGGGACTGTGCGACGTGTGCGATGGCTCGCACAGATCGCGTCGCCGCCTGGTCCCGCTCATGGAATCACGAAAGGATTTGCGATGAAGTTCCAAACTCTGCGGACGCCGCTCGTCTGCTTCGCCGTGTTGGCGACAACGCTGGTCGCGCTGCGGGCCGCGGATGAAAAAGGTAAGGCAAAAGCCGCCCCCGCAGAACAACAGCCCGGGGTGATCAAGTTCGAAACCGCACCGGCCGCCGTGCAGAAGACGTTCAAGGAAGAAACCAAGGGCTCCAAGATCGAGCTTCTGGGGAAGAGTCTGAACGGCCCCCTGTTCTTCCGCGCCATCGTCGGCGTGGCTGGCAATGATTATGACATTTCCGTCGCAGAAGACGGCCAGGTTCTCGAAAAGGTCCTGAACGCGATTCGCACGGAAGCCAAACTGGAAGACTGCCCCCCGGCCGTCCAGAAAGCCTTAAAAGAAGAAGCCAAGGGAGCCAAAGTCGAGCACATCACGCGCGTCGCCGCCGGCAAGCGCGCCGACTACGTGATTGACGTGGCAATCGGCAAATCCAAGTATCAACTCGTCTTCCACGAAGATGGAACACTGAGCTCGAAGATGATCGACGAAGGTGATGACGCCGAGGAATTGCCATCACCGGGCGGAACGAAAGAGCCTGAAAAGAAAGAAGCTCCTAAGTCCGCGAAGAAGAAATGATCGCTCGGGCGTCTTGTCACGATGATGGGACGCCATGCTGAAACAAGTCTCTTGTTCTCAGTTTCCGCCTTTGACGGACCGCGTGCCCTTTTCGGAGGGCAATCCCGCGGTTCGTTGAGGCAGCAGAAGCTCGGGACTGTTTGAGTCTGGTTTCCGGTTCAGCAATTCTGAAAGCTGAAACGAGGAATACTTCTGCTCCGCAGCCGGTTTCTTGTCAGACGAGGCGTTTGCAACCCAAAACCGTGTCGTCGCGGGTTCGAACAGCACGTTGTGGAGATTCGACTCCATCGCGATGGGGCGATCCATCAGGTGCAGTGCGCTTTCAATCGTGAACTTGCCGTGTCCGGCGGTCGTCTGCCGGGACAATTCCTGATAACGATCGCCGGCCGACATCAGAACGCAGTCTTTGACGGGATTCGACAGCATCGGATGGGATTCGCCCGGCAGGATCAACGTGAACACGTCCCAAGACGCTTCCATCCCGACCGCATTATTCGTTTCGCCGTCAGCGAGCACGTAATAGTACTGACATGTCCGCGGACCATCACGGAATGTCGCAATCGCTTCGTCGAGCGACTTGGCGGTCTCGAGTGCATCGCGTACCAACAGCGCCATGGGACGCCCATTCCAATGGCCAAGCCCCTTCCCCCCCATCTCACCGACGGAAATGTGTTCGGCGTTCATGCCGGTGACCGAGCCGATGAACCCGGCGTAACTGACATTCACCCAAGGTAAGCGGCCCTCCGGTTCATAGACGATCACGACAGCGTGATCTTGCAGACCCCAATCAATCGCGTAGTCGAGTACGCGACCATGTAGCATGTTGCCGTTCTTTGTGGCCGTTTTGGCCAATGCGAAGCCGCTGCAATGAAAGAGCTCTGGAACAAAATTACCCGCACGGACATCGGCGACGGACTGACCTGACCCCGCGGCCAATCCTTCCATTTCTTCGAAATAACGCCCGGCAACGTGTGGCTGCTGGATCGCCACGATCATGTCGATCGCCGTCCGTGGCGTGACTTTCAGCGGACCGACCTCGACTAGATTCAGGCTGCCGGCCTTATCGACCAAAATCGATTTCATGTTTTGTCGACAGTGATCGCGCAGTAGGGCGCCATGCTGATACCCCATCTCGTACGGAGTGCCCTTGAGATGCAGGACGGGATATCCTTCGATCGTCTCCAGCCAACCCTTGCCGCATCGCGCCACCGTCTGTGCCGCCGGACCAGACTTTGTATCCTCTGCAAAGAGGGTTGGTCCGCAGACGACGAGCAGCGCCAATGCCGCGACGAAGCGAGATCCGCGCCAATGCTTTTCGATCTGATTCACGATGAACTCCTGTCGCGAGAAACGATGCAAGAGAGACGGGAACGATCAGCATATCCTATCAACGCCTGGAAAACAGTTCCAAAGCGACGACGCGCGAGTCCCCCCGGCCTTTACGGTTGATCAGAGCGATCGTCACGTCTGCAGAATTCCACTGGCGCTGACTGCGGCGACGATGTCCGCGGTGATGGCGTCCATTGAGCGGACGTCCTGATTCGCGACGCATGGGATCGTGATCCAGTCGGGGCTGGTCGCGAGCTGGGTGTAGACATTCCGCACATTTTGCAGATATTGCGCATCCGCTTCCTGAAGATCAGCTGCCTTGTCGGTGTACGTCCGCTGTGACTTGGCGGCGATCAACCGTTGTGCCTGGGGCACAGGTACGTCGAGAAACAGCGTCAATTGCGCCTGGGGAAGCTTGTAGATCGACGACTCGAGGTGCTGAATCCAGTCGATAAGGTCCGCGCGTTCTGAATCGGAGACCTTCGCCCCCTGATGCGCGATATTGGACGCCATGTATCGATCACAAATCACGACATCGTTTGTCGCGAGCGAACGTTCGATCAGATCCTTGGATTCAAAACGGTCTCCGGCGAACAGCAGGGACACGAGCAGCGGATGCACAACATCCAGACTGCCGAACCGCCCATTCAGAAAGTCGCCGATTTTGGCCCCGAACCGGGTCTGTTGATATTGTGGAAAACTGAGCAGTGCCGCACGCAACCCCTGGGAGACATAGTGCGCCTGCAATCGCGCCGCCTGGGTGCCCTTCCCCGAACCGTCAATTCCTTCAATCGCAATCAGCGCGCTCAAACCGACAACCCTTTATTGAACGTGAACCTGAATCTGGATCATGCTCGCAGATTGTGACCACTGTTCCACGCAGCAACAACCATCGTCCAAGATCCGGCGGAATTCTTCGCGAAGATGCGCAGTGGATGCCGAAAAGACCGGCAAAGGAGTCAAGGTGCGTTTCACAGCCGCCCAGCATCTTGCGCTTTGCAAAGAACCTGCGCGCGGGGTCCGTCAGACGTCGCCGTTCGCTGTCCGAAGTGAGGGGGACAGGCACATCTTCCCGATTGATTGGAATCCACAGTGCTTCGACCAGAGCAACCGATCCCTTTGCCGCAGAAAAATGAGCCAGTCCCCAGCCTGTGAACGGTTACCCCGTCAGACTGGCGGCGAAGATCAATTCCATTTCGACAACTGGTGCTCGGCGATCTGCAGGTGGTTTTCGATCATCGGGCGATCTTTGGGCGAGCAATCCTTGAGACACGTTTCCAGCAGATCGATCGCGACCCCTGGTCGATTCGATTTGATGGCAATCAATGCCAGGTCACGGCGATGATCGAACGCCATGGAATGGAGCGCGAGCAGACGCCTTTGAACCAGCCACGCTTGCTCCCAGCTTTCCTGAGTCACATGCAAAGCTTTCAAATTATTCAGCATGCGAATGATAATCTCACGCGGTGTCGCCGGTTCGAGCGCCTGGTCGATTTCTTCGCTAGAAAGACCGCTGAGTGTTTCGAGCCATTCGACGCAATCGTCGTAGTTGAGGATTTGCCCCGCGTGAAATGTGTCGACGAAAAGCGGCCCTTCGATCGTGTCGAAGCGAGTCAGGAAATGCATGGGGGCGGCGACACCGACGAGATCGAGTCCGGCGCCCTGCGCCACGGCCACGTAGACGATCGAGAGACTGATGGGAATGCCGACGCCTGTTTCCACCACGCGATTGATGTAGCTGCATTCCGCACGCTGAAAGGCGTATTTATCACCGTGCAGACCGTGCGTTCCCGCAAGACATCGCACGAGTTCACTTAGCATTTCGCGGTCACTGCGCATGCGATGAATATGGGTGCGCAGTTCCACAGAACGTTTCGCAATCCAGCCGAGTGTGTGTTCAAAATCAAGCTTCGGCTGAGCATCGCGTGCCAGCTCAAGTGCCGCACCGATCAGATTGACATCTTCCCGCCGTGCAAGCAATTTGCAAAACTCGGGATCACAAGAAAAATCGGTGTCGATATCCATCAATCGGCCGTTCCGAATGTGAGTGGCAGGCAGAACCCTATTCTAGGAGCTACCATCACCTGAGTCGAGATGGCCTCGCGCCGCATCAGGAAAGACCTGAGGCTGTGATCGTCCGACGCCACGAGATGAACGCCGAAGAAACAACGTGGCGCACTGTCAATACCGGGCACATCGTCCTAAAATCGACGTTTTGTTCCGGGCTCGTATCCACTCTCACCACGGCGAACACAACGAATGTCTGAGACGTCGCGGCGTGATCGAGTTGGACTGGGACTGATCGGCCTGGGGCCGATTTGGGAGCAGCACTACCGCGAGCCGTTGAGTCGATTGCGAAATCGACTGACCATTCGAATGGTCTACGACCCGGTTGAAGGTCGCTCCAAATCGATTGCCAGCGACTATGGTGCAGAAGTCGCTCATAGCCTGACACAGGTTCTTCGCCGCCCAACACTGCAGGGACTGATCATCCTTGATCCCGGTTGGTGTACCACAGGCTTTTTGAATCTGGTGATTCGGGGCAACAAACCTGCGTTCTTATCTAGCCAGGTGCTCAGTCATGCGGCCAATGCTGTCGCGGCACTCGGAAACTCAGTCAATCACGGGGACGCTGCTGGGCTACGGACCAATGCGGCGGAACAACTGATCCCCGAACTCTGCCAGCGATTCACCCCGGCTTCGTGTCGGCTGCGCGAACTGATTGCAACGCGGCTTGGCCCTGTTGTCAAAATCGCGATAGAAGCCGACCTGTCACACCCCGCCACAGAGACCGCTTCGCTCGTTGACTGGTGCCTTGACTTGATGGGACAGGCTCCGACGATCTCGCCCGCCCCTTCGGGCGAATCAACAGCAGGGATTGATTTCACGTTTGCCGCTCGTACGAGTTCCAATGGACGGGCAATGCCGACACCTCGAACAGCCACGCTACGGCACTTACCCGCGGACAACGCATTGATTCGTGTTCAATGCGAACGCGGTACCGCGACTCTGCCGAACCGCGCACAAATTCGCTGGGAAACGGCTGCGGAATCCGCGGACGAATCGTTGACCGACGAGCGGACAGAAACCGAAATTCTGATCGATCAGTTTTGTCGTCGCGCACTCGGGGGACTCAATCCGATCGGACGCCTGTCTGAATTTGTCCAGGCGTTAGAGATCGTCAATTCGATCCCTCTCCGACAACCGGCCTGAGCCGTCCCGCGTGCGACCCGACGAGCCGGTCATCAGGCTTCGTCCGCGCCCGATTCACTTTCGCTCGTCGGAGGAGCAAAACCACGACGCAGCGTATTCTCGGTCACGTTGATCGGAATCAAGAAGTGCTTCAAGTAGTCTGGTCCGCCCGCCTTGCTTCCGATACCGCTCAGCTTGAAACCACCGAACGGCTGCCGCGCCACCAGAGCACCCGTGATCGGGCGATTCAGATACAAGTTGCCCACGACAAACTCTTGACGGACCCGTCGCAGGTTCGCGGGACTGCGACTGTAGCAGCCACCCGTCAGTGCATAGTCGGTTCCATTGGCGATCGTGAGAGCCTCGTTGAAGTCTTTTGCCTTGAACACAACCAGGACCGGTCCGAAGATCTCTTGTTGAGCCAATTTCGCATCTGGTGGAACTTCGACGAAAATATGGGGGCCAACGTAGTACCCCTTCGAAGCCAGCTTCGCATCGACTTCGCCGTAGAGAAGTTGGCCCTCGGTCTGACCGTGTTCGATATATTTCAGAATTCGGTTGTACGAGTCTTCGTCGATGACAGGGCCGATATCGGTGGCGGGATCGTCCGCGGGCCCCACTTTCAACGACTTGGCAGCTTCCACCAATCGTGAGAGAAATTCATCGTAGGCGTCTTCCAGCACGATCACGCGCGAGCAGGCCGAGCATTTTTGACCGGCATACCCAAAGGCGCTTTGAGCAACCCCCACGACGGCTTCGTCCAAGTCGGCATCGCTATCGACGATGATGGCGTTCTTGCCGCCCATCTCGGCAATGACGTGCTTGACGCCCAGTTGCGAAATGTGCGACGCAGCAGCCTGTTCATTGATGGCGAGGCCAACGGGCCGCGATCCGGTGAAGGCGATCATATCGACGTTGGGACTGCCCACCAGTTCGGGACCGATCTCTTCGCCGACACCGGGCACGAAACTGACAACGCCATCGGGAATACCAACGGTCTGAATGATTTCCAGCAGTTTCGTCGCAACCACAGAGGACTGCTCAGACGGCTTCATCACCACGGTATTCCCCGTGACGAGTGCCGCTGCGGTCATGCCCGTCAGAATTGCCAGCGGAAAATTCCACGGAGCGATCACGGCGACCACGCCACGGGCACGATAGAAATAGCAATTTTCTTCGCCGGGCAAGTCCGTCCGCAGCGGCGCGTCGAGATACCGCATCTGCTGCGAATAGTAGACGCAAAAATCGATCGCCTCACAGACTTCGGCATCGGCTTCCGCCCAGGGCTTTCCACACTCATAGACCTGCCAGGCCGCCAGTTCGTACCGACGTTCGCGCATTTCCTTGGCCATCAGCTCGAGATACTCGGCGCGATACTGCACTTCGGTCTTTGCCCAGGCGGGCTGAGCACGTCGGGCGGTATCGATGGCCAACACGACATCGTCGGCGGTCGCCGATGCGATCCGGCCAATGACTTGAGACTTCTTCGAAGGGTTCAGCGAAACCATCATCGAGCGCGCGTGAATCGCTTTTCCCCCGATGACAATCGGATACTCCTTGCCCAGATCGTCGCTGACGGTATCGAGCGCCGACAGCATGGCCTCGCGGACGTCTTCACGAGAGAAGTCCGCAATCGCTTCGTTGACGAATTCCGGTCGCACAGGTTGCTTCTTCGGGGTGCTACTCGCGAGTCTGGCCGGCTTCATCAGTAAATCCTCGATCTTGACGTTCTCGTCATAGCTATGTCGCAAAAAGGAATCGTTCGACGTGTTCTCGAGTAATCGCCTTACGAGATAGGCCATTCCCGGCATCAACTGGCCGAACGGTGTGTAAATTCGAACGCGGTAGCCCAATTCGCTGAATGCCCGGGCCTGCTCACCGGCCATCCCATACAGCATCTGCAATTCGAAGGCGCTGTCGGGGACATTCAGCTCCTTTGCGGTCGCAATGACGTACGACAAACTGCGTAGGTTGTGGCTGCCGAACGCCGGCTGCAACACGGTGTAATTTTCGAGCAGCAGTCGAGTCAAACGCTCGTAATTGTCATCCGATTGCCACTTTTCTTCGAAGACGGGCGACGGCCAGTTCCGGCTTTGGGCGATGACGGTTTCGTAGTCCCAGTAGGCCCCCTTCACCAGTCTGATCCAAACCGGCGTACCGCGTTCCTGGGCCCATTCCAATAGTCCCATCACATCGCGTTCAGCCTCGGGAAGATATGCCTGAATGACGATTCCAACATCCGCCCAATCACGAAATTCGTCTTCCAGCAATGTCTGCTTGAAGATGTCGATCGTCAGATCTTTGTAGGCATACTGTTCCATATCCACATGGACGTATGCGTGGCTTTCCCGAGCCTTGCGCAGCAGTGGCCGCAATCGCTCTTTGACGGCCGCCGCAGTCCCGAGAACGTCCATGGGACGGAAGTGACTGACGAGTGCCGACAGCTTGATGGAAACATTCACGCGGGGAATCGCACGTTCGTGATCGTAGTCGGTCTGCGCATTTTCCGGCCACGCATTGACCACTGGCGCCAGACCGTCGATCAGCTCCAGGTACGACCGCTGATACGCTTCGGCCTCGGCCTCGGAAATGACGGCTTCGCCCAGGAGATCGAGCGTGAACGCAAAACCCTGCTTGCGGAGCGAAGTGACACCGGTCAAGACTTCGCTGACATTTGAACCCGCAATAAACCGCCGAGCCATTCGGGCCGCGTTTCCGCGAGCGTTGTAGGCCAAGGCTCGCGACAGCACGGAATCGGGAGACAGGTGTTCGACCCCGAACCGAACCATCTCGATCGCAAGTGGCAGGTGTTCTTTGACTTCCAGAAAGTATTCTTGCAGGTGCCGCGTGACATCGCGATGTGTCTTCAAGCGAGGAAGCACATCGACGAAGCGAAACATCTGCACTTTGAGCGATTCGTCGGCCATGGCAGCGCCGAGAATGCGGTCATCCCACCAGCGCCGCTCGAACATCGACGGCCGCCGCCGCGAGAGATGTTCCCAGATGTCAGTTCCCACACGCTGAGTTTCAGCCTCAACCCGCGCAGCATCCCATTCCGTCGGCGTCTGGACTGCCACGGTTTCAGGTGCCACTTTCTTCCGAGTCGGAGGGCTTGAGACCTCCGGATTCGAGACATCGGTTTCGGCGTTTTTTTTCGTAGACTTTTTGGCCAAGGTCGCATCCGTGCTGAACGGGAAACGCAAGTTGTCGGACCGGGGATTCTATGCGAGCCCCCGCGCGATTGGGTAGAGTGTCATTCAAAACCACGATTGTCGAGGTCTAGATTCCGGCCAAATTCGCTGGAACACCCGACAGACGCCATTTTCCAGGTGTTACACGGCATCGATCGCGGTGAACAACAGAACCTTCGCGACACCAGTCGCATCAGAATTCCACAACGAAAGCCCCCGGATGGCCAAACTGCCACTTCCTTTTTCCAATCAATCCGTCAGTGAATGGACGGTACAACTTCAGCAGTCCCCGGCCGCCGAAGACCGTCTGCGCGCCTTGCAGGCCATCAGCCTGCTCGCCCAAACGGATGAAACGAACCGAATCGCCCATAACGCATTAGATGACGCTGATTCGATGGTGCGAGCGATGGCCGCCCGGCTGCTGGGTCGTGAAGGAATCGAGACATCGAACGAAACACAAGCCAAACTTGTTAATTTGCTTGGCGACGATGACCCTGACGTTCAATTCGAATCCGCCCGGACGCTGATCCGGAAAAAGTCGAGTCGAGCGGAACTGGCATTTCCTTCCCTGTTTGCCCGTCTGGATGAAGCAGAAACCCCCGCACTGATGCTGGCTGCCGTCATTAGTACGCTGACCGAGGCCGACTTGGACCAGCAAACAATCGAACGTGAATTCCGCCCACGCGTGACGGCTTGGTTGGAACATGATCGCGGCGAAGTTCGCGAAGCGGTGGCGAGTGCCTTCGCGAAATGGCCCGCAATGTCGGTTCAGTGCGTCGACCGGTTGATTCCCCTGCTCGAAGACAGCGAGCCGGTTGTCCGCGAAAAGATCGCGATTGCGCTGGGGCAGTCGGGAATCAAAAGCGATTTGATTCTTGCGGGATTGGAAACAGCCCGCATGGACGAAGACAGTGAAGTCGCGCGTGTGGCATCAGAGGCGCTGGCGAAACTCAAATCCGAGTGAGTTTTGTGTGCCAACTCATCAACATCGATTTGCGAGGTGAAATTCCGCATGCATTCATGAACGCAAACCAGACACACACACCCAATCCAGGCGAGTTGGGAAACGTTCGCTCTCAGATCTTCTAGTCTTCGTTTCTCGAAGATGCATTTCCTCGTTCCTCGCTACCAAGCTTCCGCATTGGTAGTGCCTCATACGATCCCGGTTTCTGTCGAGCAGGAAAGTGGCCTGGGTTCAAACAAAGGAAACAGGCGCCTGGCGGAGCCAGCCCCCTTTGTTTGAACGTTTCTCGGCTCGCCTGGCGCGTTGTCAGGCGAAGAGCTTCAGCAAGGGGTCGCCGTCGTGTGCCACTTTAAACGGGCGGCCTGATTTCGAATGAAACTCTTCCTTAAGAGGCAGCCCCAGTGCGTGGGCAATCGTCGCGTTGAAATCGGACATCGTGACGCCATCTTCTTCTGGCCGTAAGCCGTCCTGGTCCGAGCGGCCATAGAAGCAGCCCCCGCGAATTCCGCCGCCTGCGAAGAATCCCGAGAAGACACCCGGGTGATGATCGCGACCTCCGTTCGCATTGATTTGCGGACTGCGCCCGAATTCGGTTCCCAAAACCACCAATGTTTTCTCGAGTAGACCTTTGGACTTCAGGTCTTGAATCAAGACAGAGGCGGCTCGATCAAGATTCGCGGCATGCGCTGGCAATTTGTCGTTCTGGTAGATGTCGGTATGCATGTCCCAACCACCCAAGCCGATTTCGATGTAACGCACGTCGTGCTCCACCAGCCGCCGTGCCAGCAGACATCCCTGGCCGAATTGGTCACGACCGTATTTGTCGCGGACATCGGGCTTCTCTTGATTGAGGTCAAACGCCTTCAGTTCTTCGCTGTGAACGAGTTGATTCGCCTGGCGATAGAATTCGGTATACGCGTCGACTTGCTTCTGTGGGTATTTCTTACGGAAGCCGCTATCGAACTTGTTGATTAGTTCGAGCCGCTTCTCAAATGACGCTTCGGTCAGATACTTCGGCGTTACGGTGTTCTGAAGTCCCGCGTTGGGATCGCCAATGGGAATCGGCGTGTACGCGGGCTCGAGAAAGCCGGCCCCCGGATGGCGGGCATCGCCCGAGATCAACACATTGTCTGGAAGTGTTTTGTTCTGTCGTCCGAGAATTTTGAGTGCCCAAGCTCCCATCCCCGGGTGCCGGATCGTGGCGATGTTCTTGTAACTGGTACGCAGGAGATAGCGCCCGCCGTCGTGATCGCCGGTTTCGGTGTGCAGCGTACGAATCACCGCCAATTCGTTGGCGACTTTGGCCAGTTCGGGCAGCGTCTCGCCAAATTGCATTCCGGGAACATTCGTCGCGATCCCCTTCGTCTCGCCCTGAGTTTCGCGGCCTGGCTTCAGGTCAAAGGTGTCCAAGTGCGTCATCGCGCCGTTCATGCAGAGGAAGATCACGTGCTTTGCCGTTCCCCCTTTTTTGCCATCATGCGCAGGCGGTGATGGCTCGGCATCCTTTTTCACGGCGGCGCTCAGGGCCGCACCGGGAAGCAGCGACACCCCCAGAAACGTGCGGGCAGCTTGCTCCATAAACAATCGACGTGACACATACGACTGAAATTCGCTGAACATCATTCATGACTCACGACATTGGACGGACCGCCAAGACACGACACATTAGGACGATTGTCCCACCATCCGTACGATCACTGGATGAACAGGAACTCACGCGTATTCACCAGTGCCCAGACCACATTTCCATAACCAGCGTCACCATGCGCCTTCACTTCGCCCAAAGCCGCCTGACGTTCTTCGGCCGAGGGCTTTCTGGCCAGGATCGAGAGAAACACAATGTCGACCCGCGCCTCGGGTGACTTGTCGACGAAGACGTTCTTGCAAAGCACAGAGGTTGGTTCGAGCAGCATGTGCGTGATCGGACCATTGAACATTTGCAGGACTTGAGGAACCGAACCATCGACGGATGAGGCCTCGATTGATTCACGATCTGACTGACCGAATTGTCGCAGAAAGTGTCCGGGCGGCCGGGGCGAGGGCAATTCGGAGGCACGCACCAGCAGCGTGCCCTTATAGGAATGATCCTTATCACGCGCTTCACGCGTTTTCCTCAGTTCAGCAGATCGTAGTTGCTGATCGCGTTTGTAAACTAGATCGGCAGTTGCCGTTGCCAGATCAATATTCACGAGCTTCGCCTCGACGGAAGCAGGCTCGGCCTGATACTCGTTCGGCTTGTAGGCAGCCAGCGTGATAAAGCTGTCCCAGACCTGTTCTGCCGTCATTCGTCGCAGAATTGGGCCGGGGAAATGGAACTCGTCGCCGGGATTCACCTCGGCGTGCGCCGCTTCGCGCTGATACGCCTTGGTGTTGTAGATGATCCGCAAATACTCCTTCAGATCAAACTTGACTCTGACCATTTCTGCGGTGAGAAACTCCATTAATTCCGGATTCTCGGGCTGGCTGTCATCTTTGATGTCATCAATCGGTTCGATCAGCCCAACACCAAAAGATTTCTTCCAAAGACGATTGGCGATCGTCTTGCCAAATCGTGGATTCTCGGCCGAAGTCAGCCAGCGAGCGAACGCGATTCGTGGCGGCTCGTCTTTCTCCAGCTTCGCCTGAGGTTCGAAAATGGTCTTCGGATCGACGGCCTGCTTGGGCTTCGCGTCATCGTACTGATAGTCATGGGGCAACTGCAGCTTCGCAGGACGGTCATAGACCTCCGCCAGATTGCTGACCAGCAGTCGATTGTATTTTCCACCGCCATCGAACTTCGGATCGACCTTCTTAAGGTCCGTTCTCAGTTTGTTGACGACGTTGCCGCCACCAAACTTCTTATCCCCCGCACCCCGTCGGGTTGTGGTGCCGAACGTGAATGCGGCCATTTCGTAGAACTCTTTCTGAGTCCATCGATCGAACGGATGGTTATGACATTGCGCGCATCCGATCTGGGTCCCAAGGAAGACTCGGACCGTGTTATTCATTGCATCGAGCGGCATCCCGGAATCACGGAGAATGTATCCTGCCGCGGGGTCATCCCAGATCTTTCCCTCTGCCGTCAGCATCTCGTACACGAACTTGTCATACGGCATGTTCATCTCAAGGCTGACTTTCACCCATTCGCAGTAGGGACGGCCTGGAACATTGTTGGCGATCTGGCCATCTTTGAGTCGCAGAATATCTGCCCAGTAGTTGTAGAAGTTGCTCGAATACCCTTCTTGACTGAGAAGCGAATCGATCAACCGGGAGCGTTTCTCGTGATCAGGACTCGTCAGAAACGCTCTCGTTTGCTGAAGCGTCGGGATCGTGCCGACAATCTCTAGATAGATGCGACGCAAGAATTGTTCGTCGCTCGTCGGCGTATTCGGTGAAACCTGATGCTTCAGCAGATTGGCATCGATCAGTTCATCGATCCTCGCCGCTGACGCCAACGCGGCTTTGCGGGTCGAAGCATCGATCTTTGCAATCTGTTGTGAGCGTAGTGGCGCGTGAACCGCGGGTTCGGCTTTCTTTTTTTGTTTTGGTTTCCGATTCCCGGGGACGGTCTTCGGCTGAGCGGCTTGGAGCTGCGACGCCACGAACGATATCCCGCGATCGATCGAAGACATTCCAATCACTTCGACCGCGACAATCACAATCAACAAGTTACGTAGCTGTACCATGGACTGACATTCCCGCCGAGCCATTCAGGTCTCTCACGTTGTCCTTGTCTTTCTAAACAATTCAGTACCGTGTTTGTTCCGGCGGTTTCACCGCTTTTCCATCGGTTCGCGGAAGTTGAAGCGGATACACGCATCGCTCGACGAGGACAAGACTTCCACTACCAAACAATAGCCCATTTCTCGGGCGGCCCCTGTCGTGTTCGCTGATTTTTTCGTGATCTCAGCCGATGCCAAATTCGATCGGCCCACAAGAGTGAACAAATGCCACCTGAGGGTCCGTGGACAACCAAAGCTCGGGCAATCGATTCGAAATCAGTTGCCGATACCCCACGTAGGACGTCGTCAGGCGTGGATTGATCTCAACAATCGAGACATCCCCCTGCTCTGTCAGCAAGAAATCGATGCCAACGTATCCCACGAGCCCGGGGATTGTCTGACACGTCGCACGAACCAACGACTCAATCCGAGTGGTTTGTTCAGCGGAGATCATGGCGGGGATGGCTCCGCCCAAATAGCGAAAACGACCGTCATTGGAGAGCCGCTGCGTGCCAATCGGTAGGCAAGTACGCCACTGTCCATCCAGGCCCAAGATAGCCACGGTCGACAGGGCACTGCCCGACACAAACGGTTGGCGCAGTGCACGATCTGCCAGATTGGCCTGCCGGTATCGCTCTGCGGCAGAATGCCAATCTTGCGTGCTCTTCACCAGGAACGTCAGATTGGAACCGGCGCCGTCACGGGGCTTCAGGACTAGCGGCGGCGAATCCTTGGGAAAACCTCGATCCCAATCCGCGAGCGCGGTGGGAATTGTCGGCAGGCCACGTGACTGCAAATGCACTGCCAACCGCAACTTGTCGCCGCACAGGCCTATCGCCGCAGGCGAACAATTCCACGAGGACACCCCCGCCTCGACCACTCGTCGACAGCGGGACGCGAGAATCCCGTCAGTCTCTGGTGCGATGACGAGGACGGCGTCTACCACGGACAGCAATTCCTCAAATACGTTCGATTCGTCAGCAGGCCCCTGAACGTGAATCACCTGGCCGTCAAGATTTGCCCGCACGCCCTGTTGCAGCGTCGTAACAACCTGGAAACCCGGCATCTGGGCAAAGTCGGAGACGAGAGCGGTCAGCATCGCCAACCCTTCGCGCTGCATCGATTCGCTCGCGCTGCCAACGTCCGCACCGCCGCCAACGAGATATTCGGACACAAAAACGCGCACCAGACGAGCCCTGCAGTCAACAAAATTTCAGGAAACGGAACAGTCCGCGAACATCGTAGCAGCCGAGGGAATCGAGGGGGATCGGCACCTAGTCATTCCAAGGGTGTCTTATTTTCAAATCCACGCAAAGCCCGCCCCCATCGTTTCAACAAGGCCCCTTGCTGCATCGAATGGTCCATGACATTCGTTGGAAAACTCGGAATCAAGCCGATATGCTGCGAATCCGCAGACGGAAGACAAAGATCTCTGGCAGACGCCAGATTCACGAAAATCATCCGTGACGAAACTTCGTAGTGGATGCGGCGTTCCACTGCGAGGCGGCCTGTTGTGACCGCCAAGCGTTTGAAGTCAGGCCGATCCCGATGCTGGAGCGACTCTCCAGCGACCAACTCGACGAAAATGAGGAATACGACATGGAGACGACCAACGGATCGCTCAACCGCAAGCTTCGCATGGCTTTAGTGGGCGGCGGACAGGGCTCGTTTATTGGCCGCGTGCATGCCACCGCGGCGGTGCTGGATAATCGTGCGGCGCTTGTCGCCGGCGCTCTCTCCTCTGATCCCGCCCGCGCGAAGGCGTCCGCTCCTGCGTATGATATCGCCAACGATCGTGCCTACATTTCCATTGATGAACTTTGCCAGAAAGAAGCGGCACTCCCCGCAGACAAGCGAATCGATTTTGTCACGGTCGCGACACCGAATCACACGCACTTCGCGATCGCGAAGACCGCCCTGCAAGCGGGATTCAACGTCATCTGCGACAAGCCAATGACGTTCGACCTGGCTCAAGCCGAAGAACTTGCGAAGCTGGTCGAAAAGTCTGGGGCGGTGTTTGCGGTCTCGCACAACTACACTGGCTATCCCTTGGTGCGTCAGGCACGTGAGATGATCCTGGGTGGCGAGCTGGGCGAAATCCAAGCCATTCGCTCAAACTACATTCAGGGATGGCTGCGGACTCGACTGGAATCGTCGGACCAGAAGCAAGCCGCCTGGCGTACCGATCCGTCAAAATCCGGTGCGGCGGGTTGCTTCGGCGATATCGGAACACACGCGTACAATCTGGCCCGATACATGACGGGACTGTTACCCGCCGAAGTGTCTTGCCATCTGAAAGCGTTTGAACCGGGCCGGAAACTGGACGACTACGGTCATGCCGTCGTTCGATTCGAAAATGGTGGACTTGGATCGGTCACCGCCAGTCAAATTTCGCACGGTCGTGAGAACGATCTGTTCATCGAAGTTGATGGAACCAAGGGCGCGATCGCCTGGCGACAGGAAAACCCAAATGAAATGACGTTCCGGCGCAACGGCCATCCACACGCAATCTATACCCGCGACCCGAATGCGCCATTCATGAACGCTTCTGGGAAAGCCGCTTGCCGTTTGCCGAGCGGTCATCCCGAAGCCTTCTTCGAAGCATTCGCCAATATCTACCGCTTTGCGTACGACGATATGGTCAAACGGGCGGCGGGTCAGTCATTTGAGCGTTTCAACACGATTTATCCGAACGTCTACGATGGCGTGGAAGGGATGTATTTCATCCAGCAATGTGTCGCCAGCAGCGCTCACAACGGTGCCTGGATGCCACTGAAGCATCCGGTCGCCCGACGGTAACGCCCGCAAATTGTTTTTTTCGTCGACATCCAATGCTCGCGAGCCGTCGCTTTGACAGTTCGCGAGCATTTCTCATTTTCCGCTCGCCAAGTCCACCATTCAGTGAGTGTGGACTTACTTCAATGGCATTTTTTGGGGTATCTCCTCGCGAGTGTGGCAGGTTCTGCCTGATTCAATTCTGATCCTGTACTAATACGGCATTCTTCAGGTCCCATGACAACTGGTTTTTCGTCGAGTACTCCGTCTCGCCGATGAAAGAAATCACGAATGGCCCAGGACAACAGGGACAATCGATACAGTCACGAGGGACATGTTCCCTGTCGTGGTTCGTTTCCCAACGGGAAAGTCAGAATTGTCGAGTCGTCGTGGAATCGGTATCAGTCCCGCCATCGGTTGCATTGCGGCGTTCGCCCCTCCGGCTGTTTCCGAAACGTGGTCAAGTCCGAATTGAAAGAGTGACTGTGGCTGATGCGACGACGTATGTCTTCTCGGCGACTTCCACAACGCTTCTGACGTGGTTCGCGCTGATGGTCGGCATCGGCGGCAGCGGATGCGCCTCGGTTCCTTATCAGTGCGGTTGTTTTCACGCCGCCAGTGAAGACTCGTCCACCGAGGTCACCTTCGAATATGGGAAACCTCAAAAGTGCCTGGACAACATCGCCTGGTTCACGGGAATCTGGTCGCGAGCCCTGTCACTCAACACCAACGTGAATAAGCACGAGCTTTCCGAGGAAAACAAGGAAAAGCTCATCGCCTACATGATCGACAACGATCTGGGTGACGTTCTCGTTCGGGTCAATCAATATGACCCGAAGGGCGAATGGCGCCGCCTGCGTGAGAACGATCGAATTGGTTTCGGCTGGCGGTATTCCGTCGGTCTGCTGAGCATGGCCCACTACACGCTGCTGCCTGGGCGCGTCCTGGGTGGCGACCAATACAATCCATTCACGAATACGCTTTCGATCAATTCTGACGTGGCGGCCGTTGCGCTTCACGAAGCGGCGTTCGCCAAAGACATTCATGCGCGGCCGCTTCCCGGCAGCTATGCCGTGTTGAACGAATTCCCCATTGTGTCCCTCTGGCGTCATACGACCGGCGTCAACGACGTACTCGGCTATGCGCAGACGAATGACGACTGGTCCATCGAGCATGAAACCTACCGGGTCGTCTACCCCCAGATTGGTGTTCATACAACAACAGGGACGGGAACAATGATGCCGTTCTGGGAAGGAATGCTCGTCTCTGTCGCCGGAGCAACTTGTGGACACGCCACCGGCCAGATCGCGATTTCACAACGATCTGCAGAGCGTAAATCCAAGCAAGAAGCAGAGGAATTCACCGACGAAACAGAACTTGTCGATCTTCGGCCGATCGCGCCCGAGAAACGGCCAGCCACGGGGAACATCCAATTCACCAACCACGAATCCAACTGGTTGGAGGACGAATGATTGATCAGAGCGACCTACCACATCGTCAATTGACCATCCCCACACATCAATGGCGCGATGTTGATCGCCTCCATGCCGCTTTTCGAATGCCTCGATCCCTCTGACGCCCTTGCCCCCCCAGCAACCGAAACAGCAACCGAATCGAGACCCGGACATGCGCCCCTCCACTCAATACCTGCTGCTGACGGCTTGCCTGATCTCCACGATGGGGTGCGCCAGTGGCTTGGGGTCGTGGTCAGGACTGGGCAAGTCCCCCTCAGCTGAAGTTTGCGTGCGTCCACAGATCGAACGGGGGCAGCCACGACCACTTGTCGATGGCATCGGCTGGGTGTTCGGCATCCCCTCCAAAATCATCTTGTGGGACACGCGCGTTGACAATCACAGTATCTCGGACGATACGGAACAGGCGATTGCGCAGTACGTCAACGACCAAGAACTGAGTCACACGAAAGTCCGAATCAACCAATACGCGCCACTCGATGAATGGAAACGGCTGACCGCCAATCATTCCGTGGGCTGGGGGTGGAGATATTCGCTGGGGACACTCACCTGGCTAGAGGAAACGATTTTACCGGGCCGCTTGTTTGGAACGGATCACTACAACCCGTATACGGACACCATCTCGATTTACTCCGATGCCCCGGCCATTGCCATCAAAGAAGGCAGTCGGGCACGTGATGTGAATTCTCGCCAATACCCTGGCACTTATATGGCCGTCAATTCCTTGCCGCTGATTTCCATGTGGCACGATACCGTCGCGACGCAATATGCCCTCGAATACCTGCGTGATGAACACGACGAATATGTTGAAGAGGGATATCAGCTCCTTTACCCGGCGTACGGGGCTCACCTGGGCGGCGACCTGGTTTCGTTCACAACGGTACCCACCACGTTGGGGGCAGCGGTCGGATCGATTCCCGGTCACATTTTGGGGCGACGCGAAGCGCAGCGGCACCATCCGAAGGAAACCGCCCGAGCTCAATCAACGGTCCTCGACGCGCATCCAATGGCCTCAGATGACACTGATGAGTCGATCTCCCAGCCCTGAAACTTGATCGGCGCGAACCCAGGTTCACCGTGCAACTGATCTGAATCCGACTCAGAACAGAAGTTGCTGGAAGCAATCGATCGTTGCGTTTGAGGGCATGACTCCGCCTACCTATCGACGAGGACAGCCATCAGGCCGATGAATCGCGGATGTGATTTGCGAAAACGCGTTGCGAAGCGTCTTCTGAGAATCGGGACGCAAATCGTCTGGTTCAGGGAGACTTTTTGCTGTTCTCATCCGCCGCTCTCGCAACCCGATCCGCATGCAAAGCTACAATCAAACTGGCGAGTGCAAGTCCGGTTGTGGACGCCAACAGGATCAAACCAAGATTTTCGCCCACGATTGTTTGAGACAGCCCGTACTGACCGCGAGCCCCATTTTCACCGACGACGAGCAGGCAATGAGGCATCGCCGAAGGAGGGGCCGATTTTTCGGTCCAGACGCGATAATGTCCGACCGTATTTCCCGTTCCGACCTCGTAGATTCCCGTTTTCAAGTTGCGCAGTACAAAGCGTCCCTGCTCGTCCGTTACCGACTGACCGGCTTCGACGGCCCCTTGCTTCGCCGTGACGGCGGCGCCAACAACGCGTTCGCCGTTCGGGTTGATCACTCGGCCCGAGATCGTCCCGTCGGCAGACAGCTTGACGTCAAGAATCGAATTCGGTGCAACCACTCGAACACGCGGGGCAACTGTCGTCTCACCACCCAGCAGGCTCACTTGTGGGACCACGATGCCAATCGTCGCCAAGGCCACAGCGGCTGTCGTCAGGAAGTTGAATGTGCGTCTCATTAACGGATCCTTCTCGGTCGCGACAAGCCCCCCCAAACGCGATTCAATTTTGCGGATCGAGTTCGAGTCACGCGCGTCATGGGTGGTCGATACGAGGTCAGATCGTGATTTTCCTCGTCGCGACAGATGCGTCGAGTGAGGAATGAGAGAATCGACACAAAAATGGGGATCGCACAGGGCGATTCTGTGAGTTCCCCCTTCACGACCTGCGAAAACTGCCGCCAGATGCCGCGATGATTTCCACCGAAACCGCTGTTTGAAGCTCTTGGCCTGAACGTCATCCGCGTCAGGATCGCCCCTTCAAGGCCGGAAACATTGAACGCCAAAGACGAAAAAACACCTCGCAATGGGTGTCATCCATTGCGAAGTGTTTTGAAAATTCATTCACGTCTGCTGCCGCGATGATGCGTCGCGGGAAAAACGAACTGCTGAGACCGAGGGGGTGATCACCAGGCAGACGCGTGACGCATCATTCACCAATCAAGGTGAATGGAAAGCATTGTCGGCGGATCGTTTCGCATTGGTCGCGATGACCAGAGCCGTGATACTGGCTGCCAGTGCCACAGCAACCGACGACGCGACGATGATACCGTTGAGATCCATCACGCCGTATTGCCCACGAGCCCCGTTCTCACCCATCACGAGCAGGCCCTGCGATTTCGCAGAGGGTGGTGCGGTCTCTTCCGACCAGAACCGATATGCCCCTTCTGTTGAACCTGAGCGAACGAGGTATTGGCCCGAGCTTAGGTTCTTCACGGAGTAGACGCCTTCTCGGTCCGTCACGGTCTGCGCCACAACGGTGGAACCGCGTTTGACTTCCACTTTGGCGCCCTCAATCGGGGTGCCGGAATGATCCACAACGCGTCCCTGGAACTTTCCATCGGCTCCAAGTCGCACATCAAAGATCGTGCTTGAAGGCACAATCTTCATCGCGTTCACACGTGCCTGTTCCGCCGCCAGCATTTGCGATTTCGGAAAGACAACACCAGCAATCGCCAAGGCGACGATTGCACATTTGAATAGACCACTCTTACGCATAGACAGCTCCATCTCAAATCTTGGTCAAATGCATCCAAGTCTCAATTAGAGACAGAGGGTCGGAATGACGCGCGACTGGCGTCTCCGGCTCGAACCAAAGCCGTGATCTCGTATGGCGTGGACACTGCATCGTGTTTCGATGCGTTGCCTGACGGATCAAAATAATGCACGCCAACTCATCAGGCCACGACGGCAATGACGAATCCCTCGCTGTGACAGGCGATCCGCCCATAAAAAACATCGGCACGCTCAATCACGCTTGTCCGACGAATCAAACTCGATCGTTACAATCGTTCGAAACGGAATTCCCGGGGCATAAAAGCAACAAGCGAGTCCCGATCGTCGCAGGATCGGGGCTCGCTTGTCTCAAGTTCGGCAGGAATCACTGCAGGCTATCGGCCAGCGTCACGGATCTTCGCTTCGCAGCAACGGTCTTCACCGTGAAAACCGCCGCCGCGCGACGCACGGATGGATGGACGAAGCCCTCTCGTGAAACCGATCAATCGCACCGACGACTACTTCACGGGCTGCGCCACCAATTGATCAAGGATTGTCGCATACTCATTCAGGCTGCGCCCATTGCCATGCAATTGGGCCGAACCGTTCTTGAATGCCTGCTTCCATGTCGTTCGACCGCCTGCAAGATCCGCATACGTATCGATGTCGAGCTGGCAGGTTGCCAGGCGATCGGCATGGATCCCCGTTTCGACGCCAATCAGTTCGTCGCCTCGGACGACCAATTGCCATTGGCCGCCACCATGTCCGACGATTTCGAGCCCCAGCAAACGTTCGTCCGACTCAGCCAGCGAGACGTTTCCAGCCTGCTCGATGAGATGCTGCAAGTGCCCTTCGGCATCGAATTGAGGCTCGAGCGGCTTCTTGCTGGGGGTTGGAAATCCACTTTCGATCGCAATACGTGACAGCTTCACCAGCAAGTCACGATTGACGTGCGGACAGGGCAAATTCGGAGCGGCCATTTCAGTATTGGTGAGATCGAACTCAGGGTCCATCTTCCAATACGAGTTGTAAACGCGAATATGTTCGTAGAACAACAATTCCGACTCCGACGGATCGTCGGGCTGCATATCCGTTCCACAGAAACTGGCACCGTAGAAGCCGGCCGACTGCTCCAGGACGTCGCGGATCAGGCGAACCGTTACCGGGTGCTTCGGCGTCAGATGGTACGTCTTCCCATGCCACATCGCGTGCGTGATGACCTGTGCCATCACGGCGGAAACCCAATCGACGGGAACGAGATACTTGGTTTCGTTGCCGGTTAGGGTTAAGCGGGTTTTCTCGCCACCGACCAAGCCTGTTTCGTTCGTTGGCAAGGCCCGAACCAGCGTATGAACGAGCTGCAGCGCGGCATAGTAACCGTGATACGTGGTCGTCATGCCGGTTTGAGAATCACCGATGATGATCCCGGGCCGGAAGACGGTCGGCTCGTCCAGGAAGTCGGCTTCGCGAACCATCGTCTCCGCTTGCAGCTTACTGCACTCGTAGTCGTTCGAGAACTTCTGTCCGACGTCGAGCTCCGTTTCAAGTACGCGCCCCTGTCGCAATCCGGCGACATAAGCCGTCGAAACATGATGGAACTTACGAATGCCGGTATTACGGCAGAAGTCCAGCACATTTCGCGTACCGCCGATGTTGGAACGCCACGGCTCGCCCTCTTTGCTGGTCGAGTGGAACGTCAAACTTGCGGCGTTGTGGATGACGGCCGAACAGTATTCGGCAGCCCATCGGATGTTCACCGCATCCAGTCCAAGGTCGGGAAGCGCAATGTCCCCTTCCAACACGACGGGGCGCGGCAATGGTCGACCCAATTCCACATCCCATGCACACAACGCAGCTTCGATCCGCTGGCGTGCCGTCTGTTTTCGATTGGGTCGCACCAGCACGGCGACCGGTATGTTTTGAAGCAGAAGGTCACGTAACAGGTAGTTGCCGAGCAGGCCGGTGGCCCCGGTCAACAAATGATAACTCATATGGGGAAATTCCGCTGAGACTACTGAGTGGCACAACTCTTGTGTGCGCGGTCGGAACCCTCGTCCTGAAAGTCCACTAAGTGTATCGCCTCGAACTCGACCAATTCAATCGTCTTCCCGGACACGAAACGGTGTGCAACATTCCGCTGCTGAA
This sequence comes from Schlesneria paludicola DSM 18645, assembly GCF_000255655.1. Classification (NCBI taxonomy): domain Bacteria; kingdom Pseudomonadati; phylum Planctomycetota; class Planctomycetia; order Planctomycetales; family Planctomycetaceae; genus Schlesneria; species Schlesneria paludicola. The sequence continues at coordinate 3,101,816 of NZ_JH636435.1, forward strand.
AAAGTTTCGCTACGTGGCGAATTGATCAGATTGCGTTCGATCGTTCTTGCAGATCAGTCTACCGACATTTTTCTGAAATTCGACTTTTTTTCCCGGAATCTCAAATTCTGGAACTGAAACCCCGGAAAGCAAATCGTTCATTGTCCGGTAGACCAAACGTATCGTCTCGTTGCGGCGAAGAGTTAAAGCGTTTTCCCTTCCACGGCCTCATCCTGCTCAATCGGTGCCTTAGAACCGGCCCCGCTCAAGCAACCTGTAAATACGTCCAGGTCAGGGAGCTCCAGCTTCTGATCCAAAGCGAACTCGCGAAGGTCCACCGGCGGACCGGCATCTTCCGAAAAGCCGTCCTTTTTCGCGACGACAGACACACCATCTGACCGGATCTGCGCGAGCCACCTGCCGCTCAACTGGCCGAAGGACTGATCGAGAATCTCAGTCGCCCGGGTACGCTCAATCACACCAAGTCTCCTCCAGAGCCTTCGCGTTCCTTCCATCAGGGGGGAACTGCTTGGATTCGCGAGAAGTCCCCGAACCAGACGACTCCAGGCTTCCAGCGGATCATGTCGCAGCTCTGCACTTTGAGACCAACGGAGCCAAACCGCCGTTAGAGAGGGATCGCAATGAATCGCCCGCTCCAGGCGCCGCTCACTCTGTTCCAAATCTCGAGTCGTCACAGCGCGATACCAAAAGTACCGCCCTGACCAAGTGGGATGCACGACACTCCACATTGCTGGCACGAGACAGAAGTGCAGAAGGACCAGCGCGACTCGGGCCATCGCAAACCGCTTAAGCGGGCCACCGAATACCACCCCGACGACGGCACCGTAGCACAAGCCGACCAAAAGACTGAGGACCGGCAGATCTCGGCCGCCGATCACTTGCACGCCGAAGGCAAGCAGCATGCCACAAAGCCCCAGATAGGCCGCCTGTAGGGAAAATAGCTGGCCCACACTTCGATCGAATTCTCGCAATACGACAAACGCACCGAACATCGCCGCATTGACGCCAAATAAGCCATTGCTCGCATGCCCCACGGCCAATTCGGCCATTGTGGGAAGGCAAACGGCGACGACCAGGAACATCGCATACGAGAAGTGGCCCCAGTACTTTTCGAGTCGCAGCCCGAGAAAACCTGTCACCCCCAGATTCAGGACCAGAACGAACAAATCGTCGTGGTGAAACGACGACAGAGGAATCCGCCACCACTCACCTTCCCAAATATCAAAAGGTCCATTGAGTTCCAATTCCGGAACTCGATGAATGCCATCATGAAGATCGAAGAATGTTCGCGACTGAATCGCCCCCCAAATGCGTTGGGCGTCATCCAGCCGCTCATGGCTCCACATCGATTGAACGACGCAGCCCAAGTAAAGAGCGACGCAGACGATGACCACCTCGGCCGTGACAGGAGCAACACGAATCCAGCGCAAAGCAACACTCCACGAACAGTTCGACAGGTCGCATTCTAGCAGCCCGGGAACGGACCTGAAGACCGCGTCGTCTTTCCGCACCAAAATTCATTCGACGGGGGGAACGAATGGAACATCAAGTCGAGTCAACGACCCATGGAAACAAACGTAGTCCACCGCTAATCATGGACGGGCGGGATCACCGTGGTTCGCGTTCGAAGATGCCGCTGCGTACTGAGCCAGTTCCCGCTGCGCTTTGAGAATCATCATCGCCCGCCCGCCATCTTGGGCAACGGCCAACGCCGCCTGGGCCGTTAACACAGCCTGCGAAACCTGTTCCATGGCGGCCTGCGCGGCAGCCAAAGCAAGCAGCGTCTCCACTTCGCGATGGTCCGTCAGTCGGCAAGCCAGTTCGGCAAGAGATTTGGCGCGCGACGGATTTCTCAAAGTCGTCTGAGGACTCGTGGACAACAACCGCGAGAAATGAACAAGGACCTGAATGTGGTGCGGATCTCGTTCAAGAATGCCTTCATAGGCGCGAATGGCTTCGTCGTCACGTCCTGATTGTACCCAAAGTTCTGCCAAATGGATTTCGGCCGCGACATACCTGGGATGCTGCTTCAGGATCGCACGATACTGTTGCGCCGCAGCGTCTGTTTTCCCCTCGCCGCGCAGTGCGTCCGCGAACCCGAGTCGCGCTTCGACAAGATCGGGAGCCAACTTCATCGCGACGGTATAAGCGGCAATCGATTCCTCCCACTGCGACAACTGGCGACTCACTTCACCCAGAAAGAACTGTCCATCAACGGCGGATGGTTCTCGGCGAACAGCCACACGAAGTTCTTCCCTCGCCTCGTCAAAGCGATCCTGCGCAAGCAAAGTGCGTCCCAAAGCGATCCTCGCAAAATTCTGGTGCGGATCGAGCGTCAACGCTCTCCGATAACAGTCCTCTGCCCGAGTGAAATTTTCTTGCCTGGCATAGCAGATCCCCAATGTTCCCCATGCCTTCGGATAATCAGGAAGAGCTTTGACCGCGGCCTCGAGAATTCTCTCGGCATTTTGCAGATCGTTCCGGTCAATCAGGTGCATGCATTGATGAACTTGTTCGGCGTAAACGATCGTATCTTTGATGTCCCGCTGGGAGTCACTCGCCGGTGTCGCTGGTGGTTTTCCTGCGGTATAGCCCAATGTCGCCAAAGCGCGCTGTTCGTCCTGGCTGAGAACGGCGGCGCGGCCAACGCGAAGCGTTCGCTGCGACTCCCAATCGGTCAATTCTTGCTCCAGACGCGCCGCTTCATCGGGCTCATCGGCCAGAACGTTTCTCAGTTCTCCCGGATCATTCAGCAAGTCGTACAACTCGGGGCGTTTAGACTGAATGAACTTCCATCGTGAAGTCGTCCAGGTGCGTAGCGGCGTCCACCCCCCTTCCAGGTAGGGAGCTTCCGATTCACCGTAACAGGCGAATCGCCCCGCCCGTTCAAGGGAAGAAAACAGTGGCAGTTCGTGTCCGGTCAGCCCTGGCGGCGCCGTGATCCTCAATTGCCGCAAGACGGTCGGCAACAGATCCACCAACGAGACGGGGTCGGTGACACTTTGACCTGATTGGGAGCTTCGTGGATCGACGACAATGAGCGGCACACGCATCGTCGAATTGTAAGCCAGATAGCCATGGGTCGATTCCTGATGTTCGCCCAGACCTTCACCGTGATCCCCAGCGACAACGATGACAGTCGAATGATCCTGTCGCGAGTGTCGCAGGCGTTCGAGAATCCGCCCCACGTGCTGATCGACATACGCCAGCTCGGCATCATACGGCCGCGACCGGAATTCATCACCAAAATCCTCTGCATGATCTCGATAGGGCTCATGTGGGTCATACAGGTGGACCCAGCAGAAAAATGGCTTGCTTGATTCCAGCCCGAGCCACGAAAGCGCGGCGGAAACGGTCTGTTCGGCAACGCGTTCAGACTCGACGCCCCCAGCCCCCGAGCCGAGCCGATCGTCATAACAATCGAAACCGCGCGACAAACCGAAGCGAGATTCGAGCACTAACGACGAAACGAAGCCACCCGTTCGATATCCCCGGCGCTGCAGAACTTGGGCGAGAGTCGTCACATCCTCGGGCAGTTGGTTTGTGCCATTGATCCGCAACCCGTGTTCAGGAGGCATCAGCCCCGTGAACATCGTGGCGTGCGATGGCAGCGTGATTGGTACGGCGGTGTACGCATTCTCGAAAACAACACCGCGCGCCGCCAACTGATCAAGGAACGGCGTCTTTGCCAAGCGATAGCCGTAACATCCCAAGCGATCTGCTCGTGTGGTGTCGAGCGTAACGAAGAGCAAGTTCGGCCGCGGGGAACCTTGCCACCATTTCCAACTGCCCAGAACAACTCCAACAACGAAGGCAAATACCACAACGGCGTTCAGTCGGCGGCGCATGCGACTCTCCCTCATACAGCCTACTGAAGTAACGGGGGCTGGCTCCGCCTGGATTCAATACCCCATGATACCGTCAAGGTCCAGGTGCCTGTCCCCCTTATTTCAACAGGCTGAAAGACGATCCCACGGTGAGTCGAGGACGTGTCATTTCCGACCGGAGAGCGGCACCATCGACAATCATAGCGAGCGTTAATAACGCGGAACACTTCCGTGCTCCAACCCATTTCGGCGACAGAATTGCGAGACAAACATAACACTTCGCTCAAGAACGGTGATTTTTTGAAGAGCCGACTTGAACGCATCAATTTTGACTGTTATCCTCCGCTGCGACTTCGCAAATTCTTCGCAAAACGTGGTTTCGGGCCGGAAATCTGTCGAACAGCGAGACCTGGACTGTTCGATTTGGATCTCAAATTCGCTCGCGATGGCGGTGGCGTCCTCGATAGCTCTCGCCCAAGCAACAATTTGACCCAATATCGTTGTTCGTTGCTTTAGTCTTCATCGATTTTATCGTCCGAATGACGATCGACTTCAGGGTCTGTTTCTCAATTGGTCGAAACTTCTCAGGCCTGCGTTGGTTGGTTGACGGTTCCGTGCATCCACAACCTTGTGCGCTTTCCAGTTCACGTCCGTCCATGGAGCGAACGACGGCAAGCGTCCCTCAAGAGACGGCAAGGGAATAAACAGGACGGCCACATCGACACGCTGCCCCGCCTACCCGGTTCGATGACTCACCCAATTTCGAGCCAGCAACCGACTCGTCATTGTCTGCTACGCAGAATAAAAACAACATTCGAACCTGTGTGAACCGGTGATATTAGATGCAGGACTTGATACAGCCAGGAATCGCCAAGTTATGATTATTAGGATGATCTGCATGATGGTTCCATATTTGAGTTTAAAATCAAGAATACAAAACGCATCCCCTCGCGATCTTTCCTTCAAGCGGTCACGATTGAAATCGTGGAGAACTGTCGCGACGTCGTTAGTCGCCCTCGTGATCGCTTCGGTAGGATGCGGCAAGCCAAATTATGGAGATCGCACCGCAATCTCTGGAAAGATCACCAAGAAAGGCGACCCGCTACTTGATAAAGCAACGCTTTATCTCGAGGCGGATGACGGAGTTTCGACGGGAACCATGACCGAAGTGAAAGACGGCGCGTTTACGATTCCCAAGGAATCAGGGCCGACTCCTGGCAAGAAGTACAAAGTGCTGGTGACGACCTATCCCGGAATTCCCGCGGAAGGAACGCCTCTGAAAGACATCAAGCAGCCGCAGAAGCTGAAGGGCACCATTGAGGTTCCCGCCAAGGGAGCCACAAACCTGGAAATTGACGTCGAGTAATTTCATTCGCCGTTAAAGAAGTGCGGACTCTCGTTTTTCCCACAATTTATAACAAGGGGATACTCCATGAAACGGAATCGACGATCGCTCCTCGGATTCACGCTCATTGAGTTGTTAGTCGTCATTGCCATTATCGCCGTCTTGATTTCCCTGCTCCTCCCGGCCGTCCAACAAGCACGCGAGGCCGCTCGTCGAACTCAGTGCAAGAACAATCTGAAACAGCTTGGACTGGCGACACACAATTACCATGACGTGCATGGCCAATTCCCACTTGGAAATCTGTTCGTCAGTTCTGCGCCAGGCTCAAGCAGCGGTTGGTCCTGGATGGCGTATTGTTTGCCCTACCTCGATCTTGCCAACGACTACAACCAATTGGACTTCGCGTTCGGCGACCGCTGCAATGGTTTCTGCGCCTCGAAGGAAACGGCTAACCCAACGATTGATTACACCTGGAAGTCACCCAAAGCTGTGTTCAGTTGTCCATCCGACCCAAGATCCGGAAGCGTCTTCACCGGCAGTACAGGATCAGGGGCCAATTCGATCGTGAACGGGAAAGTCGCTGTCGGAAGCTATCTCGGCGTGTGTGGAAAGTCGTTGAACTGGGACTGCACTCAGGGGGCATTTTGGTCCGGCCCTTGCACCGATCTGTCAGGTTATGAAGGCACTTTCTTCAACAACAGCAAAATTGGAATTCGGGACATGACCGATGGATCGTCCAACACGTGCATTGCGGGAGAACGCGGAATTAATAAGGATCTGACTTACGGGTGGCCACTGTGCGGACGTGGCTATCCCCCGCTGTATTCGGCCCGAAAAGATCACATCCTCGAAATGAACACCTTTTCGCAAGGAAACGCGATGGACAATCCAGATTCTGGTGCATCAAATCAAAAATTCTGGAGCTATCACTCGGGCGGATCGCACTTCCTCATGGGGGATGGAGCGGTTCGGTTTCTGAACTACAGCATCAGCACCCCAATCTATCAGGCCCTGGGAACGCGAAATGGCAGTGAAGTCATTGGGGAATTCTAGGCATTCGCCGCCGAGCGAGCGGAGCTTCAAACCTGAACTGACACATTGATGAATGCGTAGCGAGCAGGTCAGTAGGCCTGGTCGCAATGTTCGTGCCCCTGTCACAACAGGGAGGTTGTCGAAATCTCATTACACATCGCCGTGCAAGGCACCTTGTACGGCGATGTTTTTCATGTCGGTTCGCACTTCTCCAATCCAATCGATTCGCTCTTTTGATCTAACGTGAGGACTATGTCTGTCGATCCCCATTCCGACTTGGTCATCAGTCCGACTACAGATTCGCGACGATTGGATGTGGTCGATCTGCTGCGCGGGATCGCCATCATCCTGATGTCATTGGATCACGTTCGAGAATTCTTGCAGGCTGAGCAGGTCAACCCGCTCAATCTCGGTGAAACAACCGTCGCGCTGTTTTTCACTCGCTGGATCACTCACTTCTGCCCTTCGATCTTTATCCTGCTCGCCGGCGTGGGTGCCTCGCTGGGGCTGTCAAAGAACAAGTCGCGATTCAGACAATCGTTGTTCCTGATCCTGCGTGGCCTGTGGCTGGTCTTTCTGGAGCTAACCGTCGTACATGTCGGCTGGTTTTTCAATCTCCAATTTCAGTCCGGGGTGGCGCAGGTCATCTGGGCGATTGGTTGGTCGATGGTGGGGTTGGGGCTGATGTTCTTTCTGCCGAAACGAATCATTCTCATCTTCGGTCTGCTGCTCATTTTCGGGCACAACGCGTTCGATGGAATCCTCAGTTCGCGATTTGGATCATTCGGGTGGATCTGGACAGTTCTGCATGCCGCTGGCCCTGTTCAATGGGGGCATTTCTCCATTTATGTCGCGTACCCCCTGATCCCCTGGATGGGCGTAATGGCGGTGGGATTCGGGTTCGGTGACTTATTGAAAAAGCCGCCCCAAACACGAAGTCCGATCATCGTCGGAATCGGATTCGGAATGATCCTGCTATTTGGTCTTTTGCGTGGCGGCAACCTGTACGGCGACCCTGTGGCGTGGACACCGCAATCGTCGACAGCTTTCTCCATCCTGTCATTTCTGAATTGTCACAAGTACCCACCGTCACTTTCATTCCTTCTAATGACGCTGGGCCCCGTACTGGCCTTTTGGCCGCTGCTTGAACGATGGCGTGGCCCGGTGGCAGACTTCATCACCACCTTCGGGCGCGTGCCGCTCTTTTTTTATCTGGCGCACCTGTTTGTCATTCACGGACTGACGCTTGCGATCGTTTCGTTTCAAGCCAATCCACTACCGAACTGGCTTTGGAGCTTTCCTCCAGGACACGCCGGCCCCGGGTGTGGCGTCACGCTGCCTTATCTGTATTTGATCTGGCTGGAGATTGTGTTGATCCATTATCCACTTTGCCGGATCTATGGATCACTGAAGAAACGCTACCCCGACAGCCTGCTGCGTTTTCTGTAACTCGTGTAATAAATAGACGTTCCGACGATCGAAAGGCGAGCAGTCCAGAATTGCTCTGGACACATTTTCCGCCTACAGCGACAACGTCCGCGATTGGTCTGGCAAGTCTGAGATTCATTTGTCAGACCCACGCCCGTTCGCGGAGAATTTGTCGTGTCGACCGTGGAATTGCTCAGGCGTGTGCCGTGGCTGGTTGTCGGATGTGCCGTCGCGTTGCTCGCGATAGGCTTAACCGGTATTGCACGCGCCGACGAACTGTACGACGGTCCTGATCTGTTCGGGAAGCAGGTCACGTACGCCCTGCTCTCGATTCCCGCCCTGGCCGTGACGCTCGTCATTCCCTATCGGGCCTGGAAGCCGATCAGCCATCTGCTGTTCATCGGATCGCTGCCGTTATTGATCGTCGTTTTGTTCATGGAAAAACGCGGGGGAGCCCGCTGCTGGATTCAGTTCGGATATTTTGATCTTCAGCCGTCCGAAGTGGTCAAACTGACGTTCATTCTGGCGCTGGCTCAGTACTTGATGTACCGAGACAATTTTCGCCGTCTGACTGGCTTGTTTGCTCCGTTCGTCATCACGCTCGTACCATTGGCTTTAATTCTGCTCGAACCAGACCTGGGATCGGCATTGCTGTTTGTCCCCGTCTTGTTCGCGATGTTGTTTGCAGCAGGAATGCGATGGCGTCACATGATGCTGGTCGGAGTCCTGGGTTTGGCCATGTCGCCCGTCTTCTGGGTAAAAATGAGTACCGAACAGAAATCCCGAATCATCGCCCTGTTTGCCCAAGTTGATGGCGAACCCAATCCGGGCGGCGATCGGTGGCACCAGCATCAGTCCAAGACCGTGCTGGCACTTGGCGGACTCTGGGGCAGCGAATTCTCGGGGATGCGAATTGATGACGTGGATGCCTATCGGTTGTTTGCAGCCCAATCCGACTTTGTGTTCTGTCTGGTTGGTGAACGGTGGGGGTTGATCGGCACGGCAATCACGCTGGGACTTTACGTCGTCCTGTTTTCGCTGGGTCTTCGGATTGCCGCGCGAACGCACGAACCATTCGGCCGCCTGATCGCCGTCGGGATTGTGACACTCTGGGGAACTCAAACGATTATCAATACCGGCATGACCGTCGGCCTGCTGCCCGTCGTGGGGATTACTCTACCCCTGATGAGTTCCGGCGGCTCAAGCCTGCTCATGACCACTGTCGGTCTCGGCCTGTTGCTAAATGTCGGGGCACGCCCCGGCTATGAAGTCACCGGCGAACCATTTGTGTTTGAATAGTGACTCGAAGTCGACGTCGCGATTCTTGGAAGATCTTCCGTCCCCTACGCTGCCGGGACATTCGAAGGCTCAACAGTTAAACTTCAACTGTTGCGTTCGCGATCGACATCTGGAAGGAGAGTCCAGTGCGGCAGTTATGGTTGCTGACAGTATGGTTGCTTCTGACGTTGGATCTATTGGCAGGAGATTCCCCGCAGTTCCGCGGTCCCGACGGCGAGGGTCACTCAAGCGAGACGAAGTTGCCATTGACGTGGAGCGAATCGGAAAACATTCGCTGGAAAACCAGTATCCCTGGACTCGGCTGGTCAACCCCCTCCGTTGCAGGAACTCAGGTCTGGCTCACGACGGCGACGGACGAAGGAAAGTCATTGCGCGTGATTTGCCTCGATCGTGATTCCGGCAGGCTCGTCCATGAAATTGAAGTCTTTCACCACGACGATCCCGGCGCGATTCATGGAAAGAACAGCTATGCGTCGCCTTCCGTCCTCATCGATGAAAATCGACTTTATGCCCATTTCGGTCGTCTCGGCACGGCATGTCTCGATCGAGACGGAACCGTCGTTTGGAAAAAAGAACTGCCCTACGAACACCGTCACGGTCCGGGCGGAAGTCCCATCATCGTTGGCGAACTGCTGATCATCGCATGCGACGGCACCGACGTGCAGTATGTGACGGCGTTGAACAAGCACACCGGGACGGAAGTTTGGAAAACTACACGTGACGGCGCGATGGCCTATTCCACTCCTCTGCTGATCCAGGTCGACGGACGTCCCCAGGTCGTCAGCACGGGCGGCGAATGGGCCGTCAGTTACGAACCAACAACAGGCCATGAGATATGGCGATTTCGGTACCCGTCCGGGTTTTCGAACGTCCCAAAACCTGTGTTTGGCCAAGGACTGGTCTACGTCTGCTCTGGCTATCTGAAGCCGTTCCTGTTTGCCGTCCGACCCGATGGAACGGGTAATGTCACCGAGACGCATCAGGCATGGAAGTTGGAACGGGGTGCGCCGCTGAACCCATCGCCGCTTTTGCTGGGCGAAGAGCTGTATCTCATGGCTGACAATGGTGTAGCAACCTGCCTTGATGCCAAAACGGGGCAGCAACATTGGCAGAAGCGGATCGGCGGCAACTTTTCCGCCTCGCCGCTGTTCGCCGACGATCGAATCTACCTGCTCGATGAGAACGGCAAGACCTACGTCATCGCTCCGACGAAAGAAGAATATCGCGAACTGGCGGTCAACGAGCTTCCCGGCCGCACACTGTCCTCAATCGCCGCCGCCGATGAATCGTTGTTCCTGAGAACCGATCAGGCGGTCTATAGAATCCAGAGACCGCGTTAGAATTAGCTCCGTTGGCAGTCTGCCTTCGAAGCGTCACTTTGATCGCAAATCGCTACCACCAGCAATTCGCCATGCAAACGCCGGAATTCAACACAAAACAACTGATCAGCAGGACCAACGCGATTTGGCGAACGAGCCGCACATCCAGGTTGCGGCAGTAAACCGCCGGACGGAAGAACATCCAGCCCAGCATCGCCGTTTGGATCGATGCCAGCGACAAAGAAAAGCCGCGGATTGACGACGGATTCCAGACAATCCAGGTCGTTAGTGCTGCGACGAGGGTTACACCAATCGAGAGAAAAAGTCGTGTTCCCTGTGCGGGACGAGGAGGCCCATAGGGAACAACGTCGCGACAGAACGGACTTTGCCATCGCAGCGTGAGACGCCGACAGAGACACGCACCGCTCCAAAGCATTACCGGCCCCAAAATTCCCACTAGAATCCTCGACGGCCAGACGGTCGGCGTCGCGGACGTCGTCAGTAACAGCAACGTTAAACCGACTCCCGCCAGCCCCGTCGCGATCAGTTGAATGGCTTCGATGCACAACAATATCGACTCATTCGAATCAAACTCGAATCCATCCGGTCGTGTTCGCACCAGGCCTTGGTCGATCGGACATGCCATCACCGCATGCTCCATCGCGTGAGGTCGCGAAGCGATCCTGAGCAGACACGCGCGATAAACCAACCGCAGCGAATGAATCAGCGATCCTATCGAGACCGCACCACTCAACAGGACGCTTCCCCAAGGAACGCGCGAACTGCTGATGGCAAATGCAACCGTCAAGGCACCGATGAAAGCGAACGTCGTCACTGACGCGAGCATTTGTCGCCGCCAATCAGCGGGCGCGACCTTCCAATCCCAGCGTTTGAAGGGATAGGTCGGATCATCGTACAGATCCGATATTCCCAAACTGGAACAGAGATCGGCCATCCAGCGCGGCTGATGTCGCGCGACGTGAATCGACAAGCCGATCGCAAGTCCCAACGAAATCCAACCATCAACGAGGAGTAAACTACACAACGACAGCGCCGAAATGATGAAGGCCTTCAGCCCGCCAAGCATCGACATGGCTTCGGCCGATTCTTTCGCAACGGCCGAAACCGTGACGTCCGACAATCCCGATTCCACCGCCCCCGCTTGCTGGCGCATCATGACGACCAAGGCCGGGGCCGTCGTAACGTAGCCTGATCGAGTCAGCTTTTCGCGGAGTTGATCCAGGGCATCTCGCATCCGACGGCTGACCGTGGACTGATTCACCCCCAGTTCCAGGGCCACGTCGCGCTGCGATCGTCCATCAAAGTAGTGCAGCAGCATGGGCAAGCGCAAATCATCGGGCATTTCCGTGAGCGCGCCATCGATTACGATTTTCAGTTCGCGTGTCGTCAGGTCGGATCCAGAAGTCATTGAGGCAGTTTCCGCTCCCGCCTGACGCTCGCGTACCTTCCGCCGAACTCGACTGCGAAGATGATTCAACGACCGGGACATAGCCGCTCGATGCAGCCATCCCACGACGGACGAATGAATTTCGTCGGCATGGCGTGCCAGTTCCAAAAAACACTCTTGCGCCACTTCTTCCGCATCGTGCGAATTCCCCAACACTCGCTGGCAGACAGATTTGACGAAACCGGCATGGCGATTCGAAAGCTCCTCGAATGCACTTGCATCTCGATTTGTCGTGTAGCGTTTTAAGAGTGTTTGATCGTCCATCGCGCGCACCCCGATCCTGACGAATTCTGTGATCTTCACAGTAAGGACACCGCTCGATCGAATGCAATGCATCAAAGTTTTTTAGATCTTATTCATTCAATCTGGCCTCGATCGTGCCGTCACTTTTCTGCCATGACGCTTTTCGTCACAATCGGCCGCAAACGAGTCCCCTCACTTTTCACCAGATGGTTCGACACCGATGACGTCCTTCCCTTCGATCGTCTTGAGTAGCCGTAACAAGAAGAAGATCGGTGAAATCGCAGAGCTGTTTGCGCCGCTGGGGATTGAACTTGTCGGGGTCGATCAGTTTCCCGAAGTCGGTGAAGTGGAAGAAGATGGCGATTCATTTGCCGCCAATGCCGCCAAGAAAGCAGCCGAAGTCGCGAAACAGATCCAGCACTGGGTCATCGCCGAGGACAGCGGATTGTGTGTCGACGCCCTGAACGGTGCACCGGGGATCTACTCCGCTCGATATGCCGGTCAGCAGGGTGCCGACGCCGCCAACAACGAAAAGCTGTTGCACGAACTCGCCGCCGTCCCGGTTGAGAAACGAACCGCATACTATGTCTGTCACGCGGTGTTGTGCGATCCAAGCGGGCAGGTGCGTCTCTCCTCCGAAGGACGTTGTGGCGGAGTGATCCTAAACAGCTTTCACGGCGAGCACGGATTCGGATATGACCCGTTGTTTCTCGTCCAGGAATATCATCAGACGTTCGGCCAACTTACTCCGGCAGTAAAACGTCATATCAGCCATCGTGCCAAGGCGTTCGAGCGATTAATTCCGCAGATTTTGCGTTTATTCGAACAATGCCAGTGAGTGACCAAAACGCTCGAGGCAACACTCCAAATCGAGTTTCCGTAAGCGAGCCTGGATTTGCGCCGAAACGCTTTCAACGTGTTCTTGTTCCACTCGCCGTCCGCCTCCCGGCCGCATTCATGGATGGCGAATCGACGTCAGAGACCTGTCACGCGGATCTCGGCAAGAGATCTAGCACAAATTGGCGGCATCCACGACATTAAAGGCCCGTTTCGTCACTTGTTCTTTCATTTCGTGTCGAGCCCATTCTGTGACTGCCACACCTCCCAATCGTACGCGTGCCATTGTCATCACGTCCTTCAAATGGCTGCTCGCCATCGGCTTGCTGGCGGGTTTGTATGTGATGTGCGGAAAGGATCTGGCCAAGCTGAAAGATCGCCAGATTCTGTGGGGGATGTTCGGTGCCGCATTGCTGGTGCGACTCGCATCCTTGATGGCCACCTTCACGCGCTGGCGACTGCTTGTACGCGGGACAGGTTTGCCATTTTCGTTACGAGAGTCATTCCGTTTGGGAATGCTGGGTGAGGCATGCAATCTGATGGGCCCCGGTGCCGTCGGCGGCGATTTGATCAAAGCGGCTCTGTTGGCCAAGGATCATCCCAAGCGAATCCCTTCCGTGCTCGCGACGGTGTTTCTGGATCGAGTCCTCGGAATGTGGGCTCTATTTGTATTGGGTGCACTTGCGTCACTCAGCCCCGCCGGGACGAAACCTGGGCCAGAACTCCAGTGGGCGGTGTGGGTGCTGTGGGGTGGCGCTGTCGCCGGCCTGTTCGGGATCGGCCTGATGTTTGTTCCGGCATTTACGCATTCACGACTGATGCACTGGCTGACGACCTGGCGCATCGGCGGCCGGATCGTCAAAGAACTGATGGATTCGGTCCAGATGTATCAAGGAAAACCACAGATCGTGATTGGAGCCGCCCTCTTGGGTCTGGCGGGACATTTTGGCTTTCTGACATCGTTCTACTTTTGTGCCCTCTCGTTACATCATGGCCAGATCATTCCCGGTTTCATTGATCACATCGTCGGATTGCCGCTACCAGAAGCACTCAGTGCGGCCGTCCCCACCCCCGGCGGGGTCGGGGCACTCGAAGGGGCTGTTGCCTGGTTCTATCAGCAGGCTCAAAAGTCACTGGTGCCAGATAGCACGCAAGAACAATTGGCAACAGCTCTTTCAAACGGAGTTCTCACTGCACTGGGATACCGTTTGACATCATTCGTCTGGGGTGCCGTAGGCGTCGTCTATTACCTGTCGTCACGTCAAGAAATTCGACGAGCGGCCGAAGTTGCAGAGACGCAACCTGTCGCCGCATAACCCAGCATGATCGCAGAGCAGTTTAAAACGGGCGGCCCCCTATACTTCAAACGACTCGCGATATTTGGGCAGCGTTGGCGGTTCGTCGCAGACATGATCCAGCAACTGCGACAACGCGAGTCGTTGATCCTGCTCGCCATGAACAATAAATGCACGACCGACGCCGCGATCGGCGGCTAAGCCCTCAAACCACCATTTGAAGTCTTCGGCATCCGCATGTGCCGAAAGTCCTTCGAGCGATTCGACCTCGGCGCGAAGTTCCACCTGATGGTCCAGAATGCGGACCATCGGAGCTTGATCATGAATTCGGCGGCCGAGCGTATTCTCGGCCTGATAGCCGATCAGGACGACGATGTTGTTCGGATCGCTGATCCCATGCAGCAGGTGATGCACCACGCGCCCCGCCTCACACATCCCGCTGGCGGCAATCACCACAAACGCACCCTTGCGATGATTGAGCTGCATGCTTTCCGACTGATTGGCAATGTAGCGCAGCCCGGGAAAGCTGAACGGATCTTTGTCGGATTGCATGATCCGATGAAATTCCACGTCGAGCGATGCGTTGTGATTCCGATAGACCGAAGTGATCTCTTTCGAAAGTGGACTGTCGACGTACACCGGGATCGAAGGCAATTCACCCGCGTTCGACAACTGATTCAAGAAGTACACGAACGTCTGCGTCCGACCCAAGCTAAACGCCGGAATGATCACTCGCCCTCCCCGTGCCGCTGCCCGCTTCAGGATCGACTTCAGTTGAACCTTGATATCGTCGGCCGGAGGATGAATGCGGTTTCCATAGGTCGATTCGGTAATCAAGACGTCACACCCTTCGACCCGTTGAGGATCTCGCAACAGCGGCGTGTCACGGCGGCCAAGGTCCCCGGTAAAGACGACCCGTTTCCAATCGCCTTTGTCGCGAATCTCCATCTCGGTAATCGCCGAGCCCAGGATGTGTCCAGCGTCTTGAAATCGAAGCCGAAAGTCTTTCGAAAGCTGATGCCAGTCCGCGTACGGCACCGTTTCAAAATTCTTCACCACGGCCGTCACATGACCGTCATCATAGAGTGGCTTAATCGACGGCGTACCCGGCGGATGCTTGCGGTTCAGGTACTTCGCGTCTTCTTCCTGAATGTGAGCACTGTCATGCAGCATCACGTCAGCCACGTCTGCCGTCGCGGGGGTGCAGAAAATGGGGCCGCGATATCCCGCCTTGTACAGCCCCGGCAAGTTCCCGCAGTGGTCGGCATGCGCGTGCGACAGAATCACGCCGTCGATCGACTTCGGATCACAGTAGAAATGCTCATTCTTCAGCCGGGACTCGGTCCGATGCCCCTGGAACAAGCCACAGTCGAGCAAGATTCGATGCGAATCGGTCTCAATCAAATGCTGACTGCCAGTGACTTCCCCCGCCGCACCGAGAAACGTGATCTTCATAGACGAGCTTTCATCACGATGAAACAAAAGAGATCTTCAACACCTAGCACTGAAGCGCGAACTCTGCCCGTCCTCGTCTCTGTGTCTCCGTGTCTCCCTTCCCCCACTGGACCCACTTGTATGTTTCGCGTACGTCGGCAACACACTGGTGGTGGGGGAGGCACGGAGACACAGAGTTGAAATCAAAAGAGACGCTTTTGGGAATCGTCTGTCGAGGGCGGTTCTTGGGGTTTAATGCCAAGATGATTCAATCCGGAGGCGGTGATCATTCGCCCCCTTGGGGTACGTTGAATGAAGCCGACACGTAATAGAAATGGCTCGACCTCGTCCTCAAGTGTGTCCGGCGGAACGTTCATCGTGTGACCAATCGCCGACAAGCCAGCGGGCCCGCCCGTGAAGACTGAAACTAGCGTTTGCAGATAACGCCGGTCCTGAGCTTCCAAGCCCACGGTATCGATTTCCAGCATGGCCAATGCGTTCTCTGCCGCCACGCGTGTCACATGACCCTCTGGCTCGCGCACTGTCGCAAAGTCGCGCGTCCAGCGCAGAAGGTTATTCGCCTTTCGCGGAGTTCCTCGGCTTCGATCCGCAATCAGCCGCGCGGCGTCTTCGACGATCTGCGTCCGTAACTTCGCACAGTTGCGGCGGACAATTTCCGTCAGTTCCGGCAGGTCGTAAAAATCCAGATGCTCGCGGTGAACAAATCGATCGCGTAACGGCGCCGTCAACATCCCACTGCGAGTCGTTGCCCCAATTATCGTGAACGGCTTCAACTTCATGTTGATGGTACGCGCGTTCAGCCCTTCGCCCAGGACGATATCGACACGAAAATCTTCCATCACCGGATAGATGAATTCTTCGACGGCAGGAGGCAGGCGATGAATTTCGTCGATAAACAACACCGAGCCATAGCTGGCATTGGTCAGATACGACAGCAAATCTTTCGGTGCCATCAGCGATGGCCCCGATGTGATCTGACATTCCGTGCCCATCTCGCGAGCCAAGGTCATCGCGAGCGTGGTCTTGCCCAAGCCTGGTGGCCCGTCGAACAGAATATGCCCAAGCGGCTCTTTCCGGCGAAGCGTTGCGTCGAGCACGATTTTCAATCGATCGACGACTTTCTTCTGCCCAACGACCTCGCTCAGCTTTTGTGGTCGAAGTTCTTCATCAAACTTGTCATCGTCCGGATTGAATTCGCCCCCTGCTCCGATTCCGGCGCCGATGTTTGGCGGCAGCGGAGGTTTTGGATCGCCCTCACCCGCCCCACCTTCGATCACTTTTTGCCGAGCCATCTCACTACGATCCATCACGAATTAAGAAGCCATCCAATACCGGACTCAAACCATTTTGCGGTCGCAAGTTCAGGAAAGCATCTGGAAAAGCACGCGGTCACCGCCGATCCCTGGATTCATGGTGCCGCCGTGCACCCGCAGAGTCCCTGAAATGTATCGCCGATTCCATGGGGATAACAGCCATGAGCAACCCGACGGTTGTCCCAACGGATTGAACACCGCTACTTTTGGGCGGAATCACGCGAACCAGAGGTTGCGGTCGAATATCCTCTTCCCACGACGACAAAACCTGGTCAATCAGCCCCATGAGATGGAAAAAAATGATTCCGCACCACGAACTCAATTCTCAGGAAGTCAATTCTTTGGGACAGCCCATCGGAAACATCGTTCCGAATTGGCAGCCGGTGGCCTTCCCCGTTCGCGAAGAAATGCGGGGGCGATTTTGTCGCCTGGAACCGCTCGACGTGGATCGACATGCCGAAGATCTCTACCAGGCGAATTCGCTCGACAAAGAAGGGAGAAGTTGGACCTATTTGCCTTATGGTCCTTTCGACGGGTTCACCGAGTACAAAAACTGGCTGACGCAATCGGCTCTGGGCAGCGACCCGCTCTATTTCGCAATCCTCAGCGAGGCGACAGGAAAAGCCGTCGGGGTTTCCAGCTATCTGCGCATCGACCCGAACCACGGCTGCATCGAAGTCGGGCATCTCAACTTTTCACCATTGCTGCAAGCGACCCCCGCCGCGACGGAAGCGATGTATTTGATGATGGAGCGCGCGTTCGATCTGGGATATCGGCGTTATGAGTGGAAATGCCACTCACTGAATGCCCCCTCACGCCGCGCCGCACAGCGGTTCGGGTTCTCGTTCGAAGGAATCTTCCGCCAGGCCGTCGTGATCAAGGGCCGCAATCGCGATACGGCCTGGTATTCCATCATCGACCAGGAATGGCCAGCCCTGCGCTTCGTCTTCCAACAATGGCTCGCCCCCACAAACTTCGATGAACAGGGAACACAGAGAACATCGCTCGCATCATTGACGGCAGCTTTGGCCAAACAGCAGGAATAATCCTGTGACGGCGAAGCCACGATGCCTGCCGACAAGGTCGTTCATCGCGTTCAGAATGCGAGAATCTGCATGCATTTGACTTTCTCGGGTAGTGAAATCGTTTTCAAAACCGTCCCATCTCGTTCGATACGCTGCAGCGATTCCTTGGTCCTGATCCAGATCGCTCCAGAAACCGCTCCCTTCGTCACATCCGAAGCCGCCAGTTCGGACAATTCGCTGGGAACGCCGTCGGTCGTGAAACGTTGGATGCTCCATTCAGATTCCGTCGGGACTTGCGATCGATCATACAGGCGTGTCGCAATCCAGGGTCTACCCCCAATCAACGCCAATGATCGGGCCAACGTTTTCTCAGGGAAACGATAGGTTGGTTGCGCGGTTCCGTCCGGCTGGACTCTCCAAAGCCGCAGTTGGCTCGCCGGCAGATCGGGATGATCGTCTTCCAACACCCATGCACCTTTCACCGTCCGATCGACGGCAATATCCGTGAACGTGTACGCACCTGTGGACAACTGGCCGACGCTGACCGTCTTGCCATCACGGGTCATCTTGGCAAGCGATTTCCCCACAACCCAAAACGCGTCATCGGCGGGTGAAAACTCGATTCCGTAAGCCGAAATCGGATACCTCGTCCGTTCGTTGCCATTTTCATCAAGAACGACGAGTTCGCCTGAGTCCAAAATAGAAAGAGCCAGACACCAGAATTCGCCCGTCTGTTCGTCCACCGACACCGCATGAAGGCCAGGAAGCTCCGTCTCGAAGTGCTTTCGCCCGAAACGATCGAGCACAACGAGCCGCTTATGCCACGTGTCGCAGATTGCAATACGACTTCGAATTGAATCGACGGCCGCTCGGTGTGGCCCCGAGAGCCATCGAGATGTCCCCACATCAGCGAAGCTGCGAAGCGGCTGCTTTTCGGCAAACCACAGTGTCAACCCAGCCCCATTCGCGCGGGGCGCGGTTCCAGACGGATACTCGAGGTTGTCGGCAACCACCGCCACTTCGGTCAAATCCGGTGACGAGAAGGAATCTGTCGACGGTTTGGAGCGACGCCCTTTTCGATCTTCAGCCTCCAACGATGTCGAGTTAGACAAATCGGCAAGGCGTTTCTGGATTAACTTGGTAATGGCCCGCAAATCCTGACCGCGGTACAAGATCGTGCCGTCCACGTCGATCAGAAATTTGACGGGAATGGTCGTGACGTCAAATCGGGACGGAATCAGGGTGTGCATCCCGCCCCCCGCGTACGCAAACTTCCATTTCCAACCGTGCTTATTGATGGCGGTCGTCGCCTCTTCCATCGATCGGTCAACCGACACTCCCACCAATTCAAAGCGAGGGTCCGATTGGAACTGCTCATGAAGCTCCACGAGATCAGGCATTTCGGCCATGCACGGTCCGCACCAGGTTGCCCAGAAATCGATCAAGGTCAGTCTGCCGCGCAGATCTGTGGATCGGATGTTGTCGCCGTTTAGCCCGGTCGCGACGAATACGGGCGCAGCCTCACCCGCCCCCAACCGTTTGAACCAGGTTCCCTCAATGACGCCAAGATCCAGAACAGGATCTGTTTCCGGTATATCAATTTCACGAGTGATGCGTCCCATCGCAGCCCCGGTTCCGCACTGTGCCGGGTCGGGAACGGCTGTCAGATCAAGTTGAAACTGATAGCGGCCTGGTGCCACGTCATGCAGCTCGAATGAACCATCTTTGCCAATCAACATTTGATACGATCGGCTTTCCGGATTCGTCGACGTCGGTTGCGTATAGATTCTGGCGGCGGCATTCAGACTCCACAGATGCGGTTCAGGGGGATTCTCAGGCAACCTGATCTGCCCTTTCACCATGACACCTGAGCCACCGAGTTCGATAAGTTTCCGCGCGCCGGGTAACAACCCGACTTTCTCCGCACGTTCGCCATAGACAACCGATCCGCTGCCAATGACTTGCTCCAAACTTTTGCTCACCCAGACCTCGCCCGGTACGACGCGATCGAAAACGGCACGGCCTTCGGCATTGGTCTTGCCCTGGATGCCATACGAGAAAACCTGAACAGCCCTTCCGGTTTGACGGATTGGATCGATCCGAATACCAGCTTCTGCCAGCGGAGCCCTCCCCTGACGCACAAGGACTTCGAGCCTGGCCCAATGATGTAAGTGAATCGCTTTTTTGTTGATGAAATCGCTCGTAGTGACTTCTGCGTATCCTGTCGGATGCACCGCAACAATCAGCGATTCATCATCACATGGCCGGAATTCAAACCGACCTTCGGCCTCTGATTTCACGGTCTGCTTGCCACCACTGGGGCGATAACCGGCGGTAAACTGCATCCCGTCTTTTGCCGTGACGAGCGTCAACTGGGCTCCCTCTGCGGGCGTGCCATCCGGCGACCAGACAATGCCCATGGGTCCGCGACCAGGTTCCAGCTTGACGAAGACCTTGTGATTCGCCTTCCGAAACGGAATTGCGTCTGAAATCCAAGGCCGAAACCCTTCCGCTTCAATCCGCAAGAAGACTTCCTCGCAAGACTCGAGGTATCGGACCTCGAATTTGCCGTTCTTTCCGTTTGAACCATCGTTCGTGTCCCAAGTAATCTCCTCGCGCCCGTTGTATTTCGCGCCGAAACAGACGTTGAACTTGGCAACCTTCGCCTGTTTCGTATCGACAACGGTTCCGGAAACGACCAAAGGCGGCAGCAATTGAATCTGATGGGGTTCTTCTTGTGGCCCCAGATAAAGATTTCTCAGGTAGGCATAGCCTTCGTGCACAATGTCAAACTTAACATTCTCGGCCGGCGCACCATTCCACGCCACATTCCCTTGTGCGTCCGATTTTCCCACCCACCTCAATGTTCGAAACCCATTCCAAGTGTCGGCGAAGATACTTGCAGCCTGAATCGGATTGCCAGCTTCGTCGAGCACGTGGAATTGAATCAGATGTCCGGGCTTCAGCTTAAAATCCACAGATTTTGAGTTCGCATCTAAATCAATCGGAACAACTTGCGGTGCAAACCCCGGTGCTTCGACGGTCACATACGTTGATTGGGGTCTTAAGGCATAGACCGCGTACGATCCATCTTTCTCAACAGTGCTGGGTTTATCATCGCTTCCAAAGCGATCACGTCCGATCGTGATCCGTGCGCCGGGGACGGGCTGGCCGTTTTCATCGGTGACGTGTCCCGTCAGCGTCAAACCTGGTTCGAGGACATAACGACCATCGACACGATCTTGAACGGATTGACTCCCCTTCGTGAAACGTGGATGTGACAACGAGACATTTAGTCCGTGTGAGAGTGGTGCTCCATCAAATCGCCATTTGCCATCCTCATTCGTTGTCTCTTCGAAAATCGTATAGTGAATTTCGGACGGTGTATCTGTGGCCGGAATTAAAATGGAGAGAGCGACACCGGCAATCGGCGCCCCCGAAGAATCGACGACGATTCCTCCAACTGTCTTGCCCACATCCATCCGAATGATTTTTTCAGTTGGCAACACCGTGGGAATCAAATTCCGTCCGAAATTGGCGAAATAGGGCACGAATCCCGGCCGCTTGACTAAGCCCCATAATTGAATTGGGACGTCGCCATCGGGATATTCAAAGTCCACTTGTCCCATCTCGTCCGTCAGAAGATCGCGTCGATCCCGTTGCTGCGGATGATAAAGCTGCACGGTAATCTTCGCGTCCGAGAGCGGCTCATTGTTATCACTCCGAACGACTTGAAATCGCAATTTCTCCGGGCGCGTACGCAATGGCGCCCGCTCGTGCCCAACCTCGTCGGCAGCGACGGGTTGATTGTCTTTTTCGGCGAGGAGGGGGTTGGCATCCGCCGCTCGCGGGCCGAGCGAACCGCTGCCGACAACCCCTGCCGCGATCATCACACCACTTGCCAACAGGATTCCGCGCCAACCCAAAACGGGAACACCGGGGCACATCAGGAGGGCGGCAAGACGCTCGCGAACATCAGATCGCCGGGCCATTGCCATGCCCACAGCTCGTTGCTCTCCGGCAATCCGCAATGCAATTCGTGCGATCAAGCGCTGATAGGCGACCAGATCACCCACGCAATCCACCGCAACCCGGTCGCTCACTCGTTCACACGCCGCGCGATGCACAGACCGCATCCGCCAGACAAGTGGAACGGGCCAAACGACTGCGGCCATGATGCCAAGGAAACAGTCCCAACCGAGATCATGCCCCACGGCATGAGCGGTCTCATGAGCGATCGCCGCACGAACGTCAATCTCGGCCGAGGAAGATTGAAGCAAAGCTGTCGGCAAGAGAATCGTTTGTCGAATCAGACCACACAACACTGGTGATTCGAAGCGATCTGTCATCCGTACCGAAAGCGCGGAACGTTCAGTCAGTGGCGCGGCGATTGCAACAATCCAATCCGGCGCTGGGGTGGACATCCGGCATTCTTGTTTCGCGGCGCGCAGTCCAATCAGCAGGCGCAGCAAAAGAACTCCGGCCACGGCCGCGTAGACGACGAACGCGATTCTCATCCAACCAAGAGGTGCATCCGCGGGGCCCGACGCAATACTCACGGATTCAGACGGTGAGGGATCAAGTGTCACAATGGGACGTGTTTCACTTGTGCCATGAGACGCGGGTATCGGGTCCGTTTGGGTACTGGAAAGACTCAATCCCGCCTCATTCCCTGGGATCTGTCGCTCTGTGTCGTGTCCACCGCTCTGATCCGTCGGTGACGGCGTCGACGAGGCCAGCGCGGTCGGCAATTCGACCGCAACACGAGCCGCCTCTGGCTGTGGTGGTACCCTCTCCCGAGTGACTTCGGCCCTCAAGAATGGCACCAAATACAGTGGTGGCACCAGCGTTCCCACAAAACAGACGGCCATCGCCGATGCCGCAACTCGCCAGATCAGGACCTGCCAACGCGGATTCTTTTGGGAAACAATTGCGTGCCCCAACCACGCGGCCAACAGCGTGAGCGATACTTTGATCGCCAACAGTACGACGCTCGCTTCAAAGCTCAGGCTCATAGCCTCACGTCTCCTTCGTGCCGCGTTTCTTTGGACCAGATTCTGCCGCCTCAGAGACGTCCAGCGCAGGTTCATCTGCAAGCCGCTTGAGCTCAAGCAAATCGTCGGCACTGAGCTGCTCTTTACGGACGAGCGTCATCAGCAATTGCTCGACGCTTCCCGCGCAGAAGGTCTTGACGAGATCGCTGAGCATTGAAGAGAACGCACGCTGGCGCGGCGTTTTGGCGCGATAGAAAAACGCTTTACCAACTTTGCGTCGGACGACATGGCCCTTCTCGACCAAAATCACGAGATACGACCGCAACGCCGGATTCTTGATCGGCTCGGGATAAAGTTGCTGCAGCTCTGTAGGTTTCAACTCACCGTGTTCCCACAGAAGTTGCATGACCTTCAGCTCGCCCGCCGTAAACCTCGACATCCAGCCCCCCTTCACTTCATCAATGTGCAGACACTACTGCACATTATCTGGCGAGTCAATCACATTCTGCAGAAGTTTCTGCACATCACTGCCCGAGCGTGGTGCGGCGAACTTGACTGGCGAGAGGAAGTCGCGCCGTCGAGCGTCGGTGGCGTGCGCGAGCGGGACATCGTGGGCGAAAAGATACGAAGTCGCTCATGCGCGGATTGCGAGATGTCGTCCGCCGATCGTCATCGCTCGAGATGCGATGAACTCACGGCACACTGGCGGTCATCGAAGAGATTGAAATAGCAGACGGTTGTCCCCCCGGGAATCGGCGAACTAACCCGACCAGTCGAACCATCGAACGCCACCGGCATCTGCTCCCACTTTCGTTCCTGCCAACGGCCGGTGTCCAGCGTGTAGTTCAGTTCGGCCTTGATGATCGGCACGTCCGATTTGAACGTCGCCCAAGCGGAATCGCCGTCGAGACCTTGATCGGTGATGAGGGCGAGCGGCTTTCCATCTCGAAGTTTCGAATTGGCGAAAACATGGATTTCTTCAGGGTCTTCGCCCGCTGGACCATGCCCGTGCGGCATGCGAACCCGTAGGCAGAGCTCGTTCGTTCCCTGCGACAAACGCGTGGACTTTTGCCAGGAATCCATGGGATATGCAAAGTCGTTCGTTCCATTAACCCACAGCATCGGCATCTTGACCTGCGGCAGATAGACGGACGGGTCCCACTGACTGAGCCAAAGCTTCGCCTGTTCCGCGCCCAGCTTTTCAAACGCCGGCAACCAGGCCGAGTTTTTACCCAGAAAACCGCAGCCATAGACGGGTACGGCAAATTGGTATCGCGGATCAGTCCCCGCCACGATGCAAGTGAGATATCCGCCCCACGAGATTCCCGTCACACCGATGCGGTCAGCATCCACTTCGGGATACGAGCGAATCAACGAATGCGCGAGCTTCACCGCGCTGACGGCCTGAAAGGTCCACTGGTCTTCAATGGGATCGGCGAGTTGTTCGAAACTGGCATCCCACCCGCGCGGTCCTGGGTGGTCGTGGCGTTCCCATTTACCATAAGCTCCAACGGGAACGCACCCGCACAAATCCATGGCGATGGCTGCATAGCCACGCGCGTTCCAAACCTTGACCCACCGGTCAAATGCCGTTCCACCGCCGCCATGTATCAACACCATCGCAGGCAATTTGCCATGACGCTTGGATTCATCAAGGGCAGGCACGCCGTAGTACGCGAAGACGCGTGTCGGCTGCCTCTTGTGGTCCAATCCCCGGTAGAAAAACGCTTTCACGCCCTCAACCTGCAAGGACTCAGCGGGAAAGATTTCAGGGACCGAGTCGAGCGCCGCACGGCTCAACTTCGCACGCGCCGACAACTCGTCACCGACGTGAACCGTATCGCGGGGTTTGGCCAATGGCTCATCAGCCAAGATCATCGCACACGTTGTGCCGCACCACAGCAGGAACAACGATCGAAAAAACCACACGCACTGTTTTGGGGACCTTGTTGAAATCGAACTCATCAACGCCCATCCCCTTGCAGAGTGATGCCACTCACTTTAGATACTTGTCGAACCAGTCCCAAACGATGGGGTACTGCTCCATGATCCCCGGCCATGCGCTATGCCCACCACCCGGTTGAACGACTAGTTTAACAGGCAACCCGAGTTCGTCGTACTTCGCCTTCATAATTTCCGACTGCTGCAGCGGCACTGTCTTGTCGCTATCGCCGTGAATCAGCAACAACGGTGGTGCAGTCGATTTGACAAGATACAACGGAGAAATCGCCTTGAGCTGGGGTTCGATATCATGAACTTCCCCCAGGACGCGTTTGAAGAATCCAGGTCGCACAAACTCGATCAGGCTGTAGCCACCGGGAGCCCCCCAGTTCACCAAATCCGTCGGCGGGAACCACGCCACAACGCACTGCACGCGACTGCTCACTCGTTCGATCGGATCTTTCGATTCAGGATTCCCATCGTCACCCGTCATCGCCGCCATCAGCGAAAGGTGTCCGCCCGAGGAACCGCTCGTAATCCCAAGATGATCGGGATCGACACCGTAGTTTTTGGCAATGGAACGCACAAAGCGCACGGCACGATTCATGTCGGGAATCATCTCGGGCACAAAATAGCGAGGGCTGCTTCCATGGCGCACCACAAACAAGGTGAAGCCCCCCTTGAGCAGCCCTTGCGCCCAATGGTCAGTTCGCATGCGATGCGATTCTTCACCGGGAACATCGGACTTTCGCGAAGCCCAGCTGCCACTCGACACCAGGATCAATCCGACCCCTTTACGATTCTTTTCAGGCTCGAGCACATCCAAGGTCAAGGCAAGCCCATCTTTGTGGCCGAACACGATATCATCCGTGGTTCGACAATCGACGGGGACGTCGTCGGCCATGCCAGAACCGACGATTACCAACAAGGCCACGGCCATCGACAAAGACTGCAGAATTCGCATCGCCACTTGATCCTCACTCCCGAAACCGACAAATCGCACGCGAAGGCATGAAACAGAAAACAGGGCACCGGCCCCTGGCATTCACAATGTCATGGCGTTTTCAAAACGAGGCGGAGCCAGACCCGCGATGGCAACAGGCGATTCAGCCCGTTGTCGTCTTCATGCTCGATCTGATCTAATACCCACATCGAACCGAAATGGTTTCAACCGCTGGCCGCCAAACATGCCATTGCGTTCAGTCAATCGACGGGCCAATCGATCGAACGAACTGTCGCTGCCATCAAGGAATCCCTTGCGAATGACACGGATCACTTCCTGCCTGATGATTCTCGGATTCTTGACGACCTCAGCGAGTTCCGCCGAACCTGTCAGTTCCGCTGCATGGCCGAATTGGATGGGCCCCGCTCGTGACGGAATCTCCCGGGAAACCGGTTGGAAAACCACATGGCCCGAGGACGGATTGCCGGTGGCTTGGTCACGTGAAATCGGAATTGGATTCAGTTCGATTTCCATGGCTGACGGGCGACTATTCACGATGGGACATGTCGATGGCGAAGAATTCGTCTGGTGCCTGAATGCATCAAATGGCGAGGTTCTCTGGTCGCATCACTATCCCTGCGGCTTAAATGACAATTTGCACGAAGGTGGGCCGGGGTCCACGCCAACCGTCGATGGCGATCACGTCTACACGGTCGGGAAAGAGGGACAGTTGTTTTGCCTGAACGTGCAAACCGGTAAAGTCGTGTGGAAGGTCATGCTGCGCGCGGATCTTGATGTCCCGCTCCCGGAATGGGGCTTTTCCAGTTCACCGGTCATCGAAGGATCACAGCTCATCCTCGAAGCCGGACGGGTTGTGTCGTACGACAAATTGACCGGAAAGAAAAACTGGGAGTCTGCCCCGCACGAAGCCGGTTACGGTTCGGCCGCGATTTTCCCTCGCGGCGACAATGCATCCATGATCGCAACGCTGGATTGCGACGGACTGCGAATCACGAAGCTTGCAAACGGTGAGCAAGTCGCGTTCAAATCCTGGCCTTCTCCATTCCGCACCAATTCGACAACCCCGATCGTCGACGGGAAGTTCATCTTCATTTCTTCTGCCTACAACGTCGGTAGCGGATTGTTCGAACTCGACGGAGATTCATTGAAAGAGATCTACACCAGTCGTGATCTGCGCAACCACTTCAATAACAGCATTCTGTGGAATGGATATCTGTACGGATTTGACGGAAACTCAAACTTGGGCCGCGTCGTTCAACTGACGTGCATGAACTTCGCCACAGGCGAAGTTGCCTGGAAGCAGCGCGGAATGGGTTGCGGATCGCTCATGATTGCCGATGGCAAACTGCTGATCCTGGACGAAAAGGGTTCGCTGATCCTGGCAAACGCAACACCAACGGGCTTCGAGGAACTGAGTCGCTCGCCGTTTTTGACGGGGCGATGCTGGACGATCCCCGTGCTGCTGAACAAGCGCATCTACGGCCGAAACGCAGCAGGTCACTTGGTCTGCGTCGAGTTACCCCGATAAGATGGGCCGCTCGCACAAGCCAAAACTCAGGTTGATCACTGCGACGAGTTCACCGCACCATTCGTCGTCGGTGGCGCCGTGATTGCGCCGTTGCCGCTCAGATCAGCTCCGGGATCGGCCGACCGCCTTCCACGACGATCGGTGTCGGACGACCTTGCGGACTGATCCAATGCGAGGCCAGATCGATGTCCAGATGACGGAAGACCGTGGCCGCCAGATCCTGCGGCCGAACCAAACCGTCCTGGATGTCGAATCCTTTGTAGTCGGTACTGCCGATCGCCTGACCATGCCGCAGTCCGCCACCGGCCATCACCATCGACATCACGTTCGTCCAATGATCGCGGCCCAGATCTTTATTGATCACGGGTGCGCGACCAAATTCGCCCATCATCAGAATCAGAGTGGAATCAAGCAACCCGCGCTGCTCGAGATCCGTGACGAGCCCATATAAGGCTCGATCAACGCTCGGCAAGAGCGGTGTCAGCCCTTTCTGAATTCCACCCCATTGGACAGAATCGCCATGATGATCAAAGTAACCCCAGGCTCCACTAACCAGCACATACGTGACACCGGCTTCGACCAACCGCCGCGCGAGAATCGCTTTTTCTCCGATGATGTTCCGGCCATAGAGATCTCGAGTGGCGTCCGTCTCGGACGTCATATCAAACGCGCGCTGCACGTGTCCGCCCGCCACCATGTCGAACGCCTGCGCATGGTAACGATCAAGATTCTCCAGGACGTTCTGCCCATCCAGATCACGGCGAAACCGGTCGAATGAACGGCGCAAATGATCCCGGTCCTGCAGGCGATCAAGCTCAATCCCCTTGGGAAGTCCAAATTTGCCAACAAGCTCTAATCCTTTGACGGGCTTGTAGGACGCCCCCATATGCCCCGACTCCCAGACATCCGCGGCCCATGCTGGTGCTAACCCAACGAATGGCGGCAGATCGGGATGATTGGAACCGCGAAATTTCGCGACAACCGATCCCATCGAGGGATATCCTTGCCCGTCACGATTATCGTCAGTTCGCCGAGCCAACGGATTGCCGGCCTGCATGGTAATCGGTGTGTGGTTACTCGTTTTGCAGTCCACCGCTCGTAGGAACGACAATTTGTCAGCAATGCTGGCTTGAAGTGGCAAATGCTCGCTGAGCACCACGCCGGGAATCTTGGAGCTGATCGTCGAATAGGGACCGCGAATCTCTGTCGGCGCATCCGGTTTGGGATCCCACATATCAATCTGGCTGGGACCGCCAGAGAGCCAGAAGAGAATGACCGACTTCTTTTCTGGAGTTTTCTCGCCTGAGGAGATCTGCCCTTCCGCCGCCTGGACCGATGCACTTCGTAGCTTCAACAAACCGGGAAGCGATAAGCCGCCAAAGCCCGCAAGCCCCGTCTGCAGAAACCAACGACGCGATCGACCAACTTGAATCAGGTCGTCTCCAACGGGCCGGAACGGTGACTGCGCCGTTTGCAGATGGTGGTGTGCCGAGTGCCGCTCTGAATCCATCACGGAATGTCCCATTCGCAATTTCCACCGTCAGCTAACCACCCAACCATTCCATTAACAACCACTGATGCGAAATAGCGTACTCGGATTGAGAGGAACGCGAAAGCTTGAAATCCGAAGTCACGCTTCAGTTCGACCGTGTTTGATCAGGTCCATCAGTTCCTTCGTGGAAAGCTTACCGGCACTTTCAGTTCCTTCGAGAATCCCCGCCACGAGCCCTCGCTTGTCCGCGTGCAGATTCAAGATTTTTTCTTCGATCGTTCCTTTCGCAATCAGTCGATAAACCGTCACGGGGCGAGTTTGACCGATGCGATGCGCACGATCCGACGCTTGATCTTCGACAGCGGGATTCCACCAGGGATCGAGATGAACAACATAGTCGGCCGCCGTCAGGTTGAGTCCTGATCCACCCGCCTTGAGCGAGATCAAAAATAGATCTCCGTCCCCCGCTTGAAACGCGTCAACGGCTGCCTGTCGCTTTTTGACCGGTGTTGAGCCGTCCAAGTACTGATACTTGATCTTTCGCTCATCGAGTGCTTCCCGCACGATTGCCAGATGTTGAGTGAACTGGCTGAACACAAGGGCTCGATGACGTCCATCTCGCAATTCGTCGATCGTTTCCAGGAACAAGTCGAGTTTGGCGGAGGATTTCTTCCAGCTTTGATCGACCAGCCGTGGATGACAGGCAATTTGGCGAAGTTTCGTGAGCGCCGCCAGAACTTGAAAACGTTGATCAGCAGCAACGTCCCCCGTCTGATCGGCCAGGTTCGTGACAGCCCACAATCGCGCATCTTCGTAGACGCGACGTTCCTGTTCGGAGGGCTCCGCGATCAGTTGAATCTCGGTCCTGGCCGGCAATTCGGTCAGAACTTCACTTTTCGTGCGGCGCAGAATGAACGGCCGAATCACCCGCGACAACGCCTGGGTCCGCGTAGGGTCCTTTGCTTTCTCAATGGGATCGGCGAACAATTCGCGAAAGCGTTCCCAACTTCCAAACAGTCCCGGTGAGATCGCTCGAAACACACTCCAAAGATCACCCAGATGATTTTCTACGGGGGTACCGCTTAAGCCCACTCGCCAGTGCGCTTCCAATTCCCGGGCAACCTGCGCGGTCTTCGTCTGGCTGTTTTTCACCGCCTGGGCTTCATCGAGCACAAGCGTTCCCCACGTGATCTGCTTCAGATGTTCCGCATGCTGCTGCATCAAATGGTAACTGGTGATCAGCATGTCACCCGGGCCAAGAGACGTCACGACCTCTTCGCGATCGCTATCCCGATACAAGATCGGGTTGAGCGTTGGTGCGAACCGAGCCGTTTCGCGCATCCAGTTAAACCCGACGGACACAGGCGCGACGATCAGAATGGGGCCAGCCTCGCGACGGTCCAACAAAACAGCCAGCGTCTGAACGGTTTTTCCAAGTCCCATGTCATCGGCGAGACACGCACCGACGCCCCACTCGGCAAGTCGTCTGAGCCATCGATATCCATCGACTTGATAGTCGCGCAGTTCCGCCATCAATGTTGTCGGCACGGTCGGTTCGAGAAGACTGGCATTCTTGAGCCGCTTTAACGAGTCTCGCCACTTTTTGGACACCTTCAAGACCATCTGATCATCGAACAAGTCATCGAGTACCGGTGCCGCCGTCGCGTTGAATTCGAGCTTCCCTCGGTTCGAATGCAGGATGTCATTGACCCGGGCCAACCGATCACGAAACTCTTTGGAGATCGCAGCGAACTGGCCCTTGCCAAGATCGAGATATCGTCTGCCGCCCCTGATCGCAACCAGCAGTGTCGCCAGGGGAAATTCGTGTCCCGCCAGTTCAATCGTGCCCGAAAGCCCAAACCAGTCATGTCGATCCTTGATGTCAACTCGCAGTGTTGAGGGCAAAACTTCGCCCAGAACCTGCATCTTGCGTTCGCCCGGCCCATTCGCCCACCGCACGATCGGTTCATTTTCTGGCCGCTGCCTCAGCAGATCCAACAAATCCAGAATGTCGTCGTCCGATGCCACGACCCAGCTGTACGGTGCCGATTGCTGAAATCGCCGCAACGCAAGCACCGTCGTGAGATCATTCGCCCGGGATCGCTCGGCCTCGTGGTCTCGGGCCACGCGCACTCGTCGATTGTCAACATGTCCGGTAACTTCAAGCATTCCTTCCCCTGGAAGGAAAAATGGCCCACCCAAAACGGGTTGGACTTCCAAACAGACGACGCCGCCTTGGACAGGATGAGGGTCGATTCGCAAGAATAGGGTCTCATTTGCGGCAGTCAGTTCACCTTCCATCGAACTGGGCAGACCAATCGGAATCTGCTTTTCGAGAACCGGCAAACGCTTCAGAATTTCCGATTGCGACTCGACCGGAATTGGAATCGACGTGTACATGAACTTTGTGACAAGCTTTGCCAACGAAGGGCTCATTCGAGCCACTTGAACGACACATTCACGTTCGTCGAGAGCGACGGCATAGCCGTTTCGATCGATCAAGAACGTATCGAATCGATCGATCGGACGGCGGTTCATTGCCGGATCAAGAGTCCAGCTTCCCTTGTTTTCGCGCAATGACAAGCCCACCTGGCCTTGTTGCACCGTGACAGGTAAGTCATCCAGAAACACGTGAGGATGTCCCACCAAAGCTTCGATTAATTTTCCGATATGCCTATCGCGTGAATCTAAATAGGGACTGATTTCGAATCCCATGCGAAGGACGAGAAAATCGACCGGAAGGATCGCAAGACCACTTCGATGCATCACATCGTCCCAAGAGATGATGCGCCCCTTGTTCCATCCCCCTCTTTTCGATGCTGTTTGCTCAACAGGAGAAAGATTTAATTCGCTGTCATTCTTGGAAATCAAACGCCATGCCAGACGGGATCGCACAGTCGATTGTTCGAACTCGGACACGGGTGAGTCAGATGCGTCCGATTCAATGAATTGATCGAGTGACTTCAAAGCCACGGCAACGGTGGGCTTATTTCCATTCAGAATCTGTTTCATCAACTTCATTCGCGGATCGTACAACTCAAGTTTCAGCGACTGAAGTGCCTGAAATGTGTGCTCACAAAACTGCCGCGACAGAAACGTTGGACACGAACAACGAAAGCCCTCCATGAAATCGGTGAACTCACACTCATGGCTGAGCGCGATCGTGACCTCGATGCGGCTTTCTAAAAGAGAAACGACGCTAAAGTGGAGATCAAATTCTTCTTCGCGGAAACTCGGACTTAAGCTCCGCCCCGATTGAAATCTGGGGTCCCTGCGGATCGCAACCGGATGCGCGTAGATTTTCTTTTCGAGTTCTTGGAGCCACCTAAAACGCAATTCGCGCAGAAACACGCTGTCCAACTCGACTCCTCCGCCAAATCCTGGTGCAAGACGCGCACGCTCATGCATTGATGCGTGTAATCATGCGTCTTGCCAAGCCAATGCAGAGAGTACTTCGCAAACTCCGGCGCGTCATGGCCACCATTCATTTTCGTTCGCAATCGCGACTTGAAGGCTTCGCCCTGCGCAAACCGGCCCTATCCAAGGGATTGTCAGCGGATGGACGAACCGGACAACGATTCGAAAAAAACGTGCAACACGCAACGTGTGTCAAAACCAAGACGGCAATCCGAACCTGCGAGATTGCTCGTGTGTCATCGACCAGAAAGTTACGGAGCCAAAACCAGTACTGAAAGTCCGACATGCACACTTCTTACGATGCTGCAGCGGGTGTGTACGATTTCGTCGTTGATTACCGATCGCGACCCGACGTCCCCTTCTTCGTCGAGGGTGCCGAATCGAGTCCCGGAAAGATTCTGGAACTGGGATGCGGTACCGGACGAGTCCTGATTCCTGTTGCCCGCGCAGGGTGTTCGATTGTCGGACTCGATCAGTCAACCGAAATGCTGGCCGTCTGCAAACAAAAGCTGCGACGTGAGCCGACCGACGTCCAATCACGCGTTTCCCTGATCCAGGGTGATATGCGGACTTTCGAGTTAGCTGACAGATTCTCGCTCATCATGTTCCCTTTTCGGCCGTTTCAGCATCTGGTCGAAATCGACGAGCAACTCACTTGCCTCGCATGCGCTCGGCGGCATCTGAATGACGATGGTCGCCTGGTGCTGGATGTCTTCAACCCTTCTTTGACGTCATTGACACGCGACAACTTGGGACGGATAGAGGTCGCCGGACCGGAATTTCATCTTCCCGACGGACGCCACGTAATCCATCTGGAAAGAATCGTCGCGCGAGACCTGATCAAACAGATCTTATCGATCGAACTGATCTATGACGTGATCAATGCCAAAGGTGACACTCAACGAGTGGTCCATGCCTTCGAGATGCGTTACTTCTTCCGATACGAACTCGAGCACTTGTTTGCGCGTGCCGGATTCGCGATCGAAGCGACCTATGGCGACTACCACTACCATCCGTTTTCGGCGACTCATTCGAACGACATGGTGTTTGTGCTGCGAAAGTCACTGTAGAGAGAATAACGCGATTAGCAGCCTGTTGAAGTAACGGGGACTGGATTCGGCCAGATTAAAAAACGCCCCGATATCGTGAACCTCAAGGTGCCTGTCCCCCTTACTTCAACAGGCTGCGAGCTCGGACATGCGGTGGGATTACATTCCGTCCATGATCCAACTAATAACCTGCTGGTCCATCCACCCGACGCCGCGCGTCGCGACGAAACCCATGTGACCGCCGTATCGTGTCGCATGCAACTCCGTAAATTCCGACAGAACGGCGTCTTCAAACGGGGTGTAAGGCACAACAGGATCGTCTTTGGTGGCCAGAATCAGCGTCGGAATCTTGATCGTCGGGAGAAACTGCTTCGCGCTGCATTTCCGATAGTAGTCATCCGCCGAGGCGAATCCGCAAACGGGAGCGGTGAACGTGTCGTCAAATTCGTGCATCGTTCGCGGTGGTCGATTGAACCAACCCTCTGGAATGATCGCATCTGGTCGTACCCGCTTGCGATAACGAACATCGCGCGTGCAGGATTTCGCAAAATAGGCGTCGTACCAGCGTGCCAGCCCAAACTTCAGAAAATCAATGGTCGTCGCCAGATCGATCGGCGGACAGACGGAAACGGCTCGATCAACTCCAGGGAGAACTTCCTGGCGCGCCCCCGCTTCTCCCAGCATCTTCAGTGTGATATTCCCGCCCATGGAAAACCCGACAACACTGATCGGTGATCCCGGGCAACGGCGTCCGACTTCCAGAATCGTCGCACGCAAGTCGTCCGAACGACCGCTGTGATACGGATACCGCGCCAAACCAACCCCTGCCCCGCTTCCACGCCAGTCGAGGCGTACAGTTCTGACGCCCCGAGAATAAAGCTGATGCGCAATCCGCACCATGTAGGGACTCGCATGGCTGCCAGAGAGTCCATGCCCTAGCACGACGACACGATCGCCAGTGACCCATCCCGCGGGACAATCATCTTGAAACGCCAGACGGTCGTCATTGTCGACCAGAACTTCACCCGAACTCGATCGATCGGTGGGCAATAGGCGCCCACTTCGCCAGCGACCAAAAACATAAGCGCCGGCCAGCGTTTGAAAATGATTATTGCGAAACACCCACGGCGGCAAAAAGTTCGGGCGTTGGCCACCAAGCACATTCGCTTGCAAATCTGCAGACGTCGAGGGAGTCGCGGTCATAGCCGACTGGCTGCCTCAAATTGGAGTAATAAACATTCAGCCGCCACACAATGGCGGTCACAAAGATGGGGCCCGATCCGAATTTTGAATCACACTCGACGGAAATCTAGCAGTGACTGCTGTCCGAAACAATCGCTCGCACAATCAGAATCCGTTCGCGCCAGGGCGGACAGAGCCCCTCTCGACAGTGGGGATTCTTCCCAATTGGCACGTCCGCAGGACGTCAGCCGGGTGCCTTTGGACAAGTTCACCATCGAAAGATTTCGGCAGACTCTCATTCCGATCTGACGCGGTCTATCAAAAATCGATGAAGCCAGACGGACCGAACATGCTTTTCCATTCCATTCAGGTTACCGTTTCCAGTCACCTTTCACAGCAACCGTTCACGGCCCAAAGACACGGGGACAGTCACATTTTCCCGGTTAAATTAGGATCCACAGTGCATTGACTAGGGTAGTCCTTCCTTTTACCGCGGGAAAATGAGCCAGTCCCCCGCCAGTGAACGATTACCCCTTCACACATCAAGGAGTCTGGAATATGAGATCGCGACTCGCATTCGCTGGAACAGTTCTGCTACTCGGTGTGGTTGTCGGATTGAGCAGGGCGCGCCAACAGACTGGCGACCAGGTCAAGCCGGTGGAAGTCGCCATCCTTGCCGAATCGAATTGGGATCAATTTGTTCCCGGCGGAAAAGAAGTCGATGCCATCTATGGTGATATCGTCCTGAGAAACGGTCATTTGACCGCCGTCATTGCGCAGCCATTGGCCACACGCCATGCGAACATGACCGTCAGAAATATCGCCGGTGCCCTGATTGATCTCACTGTGCGAAACATGCCGGGTGATCAACTCGCCGCCTATTATCCGGGCAAGACAGACTTTGCCTATCGCACCGTCTCTGCCAACGACGCTGCGGGACGTGAAATCCCCCTCTCGGCCCCCATTTCGACCTTGTCACCGGTGGGCGTCTCAGTGCGGGCCGACAGTACTGATGAACGGCCAGAAGCGATCGTCCGCTATCTGCTGAACCCATCCGATCGATTTGTCTCGGTGACGACCACTTTCACCAATCGCGGCCAGCAATCACAAACAGTTTCCCTGGAAGACAATTTTCGTATCGACGGTGGGAAAGAAGACCAGACTCGTACCCCGAACGGAACCGTCGACCACTTCTGGCTTGAAGATCGGTTTTGGGGTCAGGCGTATGGATTGGATGCAGACGGCTACAAGCTGCAGTTGACTAGCGATCAACGCGTCACGGCGGTCAAGTACGCGGGGGCCGACGGAATGTCGACGGTGACGCTGGCGCCGGGA
Organism: Schlesneria paludicola DSM 18645; assembly: GCF_000255655.1. Classification (NCBI taxonomy): domain Bacteria; kingdom Pseudomonadati; phylum Planctomycetota; class Planctomycetia; order Planctomycetales; family Planctomycetaceae; genus Schlesneria; species Schlesneria paludicola. The sequence goes on from NZ_JH636435.1 coordinate 3,137,604, forward strand.
CAATCATTTCAGTTCACGCGCCGAATCTACCCCGGCGCAAACCTTGCCGATGTCCACGCGATCGCGTTGAGTTTGTCACCAGAGAACGCTTCCACCATTCAGCTCGCCGTGAAGAACCAGCAAGGCCATGCGATTTCTCGCGCGCAAGTGGAATTTAAGCGTGACGGAGCAACATACGCCACGGCCCGCACCGATGGAAATGGCATGCTCACGGTTGTACTGCCGAAGGACATTCTGACGGGCGACGTCTTTGCCTTTGGTCGCCAGATTGGAACGAGCCTGCCCGTTGTGACTTCAAATTCACAACCAACCGTGCTGAATGTCGACCTCGATCCTGGACTCGTTCAGGCCACCATCACCGACGATCAGAATCAACCAATCGCGTGTAAGGTTGAGTTCACTCCCCTGGACGACGGAGCCAAACTGGATTTCGGCCCCGAAACGGGCGAATTCGCATTGCGAAACCTCGTTTACACAGCCAGCGGTAAATTTCAACAGCCAATCCCGCCCGGGAAGTATCACGTCACGATCAGCCACGGCCCCGAGTATGATGCCCTCACAAGCGACTTGACGATTCCTCCGGGTGCGACCGCGCCTCTCGTCGCGAAGCTGATTCGAACCGTTCAAACCCCCGGCTGGGTCAGCGGCGACTTTCATAGCCACAGCAGCCCGTCGGGCGACAACACATCAAGCCAGTTGGGCCGCGTTCTGAACCTTGTCGCGGAACACATTGAGTTCGCTCCCTGTACCGAACATAACCGCGTGACGACGTATGAACCGCATCTCGAAAAGCTGGGAATCGCCTCGCGAATGGCAACGGTTTCGGGCATCGAACTCACCGGCATTCCGCTGCCCCTCAACCATCAGAACGCCTTTCCCATGCGAATGACTCCGCGAGTGCAGGATGGCGGCGGCCCAGTGGCCGGCCCCGACCTGGAAACGCAAATCGAACGATTGGGCCTACATGACAATCGCAGCGAGAAACTCATCCAGGTCAATCATCCCGATATCGGATGGATGTTCTACGACAAGGATGGCGACGGACAACCCGACAGCGGATTTGAACGTGCATTTCCCTTCATGGACGTGATCGAAGTCCATCCGATCGACCGAGTGCTGAATCTGACGCCATCGTGGGAAGTCGACGGGAAGCGGTTTCACAATACAATCTTCAACTGGTTGCAATTGCTCAACCAGGGATTCCGAATTTACGGTGTCGTAAATACGGATGCGCATTACAACTTCCACGGCTCGGGCTGGATCAGAAACTGGATTCAATCGTCCACGGACGACCCGGCGAAGATCGATCCGATGGAACTGGCCCGAGCGACAAAACAGGGCCGACTGATCATGTCGAATGGCCCGTATCTGGAAGTGACCGCGGTGGAAAGCGGAAAATCCGATCGATTTGTGGCCGGACAAGACATGAAGGCCATGAGCGGAAAGGTGACGTTGAAGGTACGGGTGCAGTGCCCCAACTGGCTGGACGTGAATCGCGTCTTCGTATTGATCAATGGACGCACGCACTCCACACATGACTACTCGCGCGAGAAGACTCCCGACGCATTTCGTAGTGGTGTCGTCAAGTTCGACCGCACGCTGGAGATCGAGCTCAAGGAAGATGCCCACATCATCGTCGCCACCGGAAACAGCGGCGGAAAACTGGGAACGATCTACGGCACGATGAGCGCAAAAACTCAGCCGGCGGCGATGACGAATCCGATCTTCGTCGACATCAATGGCGATGGCTTTCAGCCAAACAAAGATACGCTCGGTCATCCCCTGCCTGTCAAGAACGCTCCGGGCCGATGATTACATCAGGTGCCACCAATGCCCTTGTCAGCGGGATCACGCACATCCGCGGAATCACTCGGGAAGATCCGTGACCGGTTCGCTCGGAATCTCACGCCCATGTTGGCACAATCTCCACGAGCGGTGATTCGGTCCGCACTTCGGTGCCGACTGGAACACCTCGACAGACCGGGCCACCTTGATCAGTCACGGATTGTGCACACGGTCCACGCGCCGGTCACGATGGGCAGCAAACTTACTTCAACCGCTCAGTGAGGTCCCGATGCCAGAATTCACCGTCGCCGTACTGACAAATCAAGGTGGAGCGCATTTAGACGGCTACTTCACGGGTCTTGCACAGACCGAACAAGCAACGCGAGTTGTGGTGGCTGACCCCAGTGGCGCGAGCGAATCGCTCGCCAAGAAACTGCTTGGCTCCAAACTGCATCGTTTCGAGCGTGACTTTCAAAAATGCCTGGCCGAACACAAACCGGGCCTGGCAGTCGTCACACTCGAAGCCGTCCAGGGCCCCCCTGCTATTCAAGCGGCACTCGACGCGAATTGTCATGTTCTGGCCGAGAAACCTGCGTGTGTCACCGCCGCCGATTTCGAACCGCTGGCGCAATTGGCCGAAATGAAACATCGCCACTTGATGCTCGCGATGGCCAATCGAACACGCAATAGCGTGCATGCCGCGAAACGTTTGATCCGAACCGGACAAATCGGACAGATCTATGGAAGCGAACTGCATCTGATCGCCGATCAGACCCGCCTGGTCAGCCCCGCCTATCACAAAACCTGGTTCGCGGATCGCGCCCGCGCGGGTGGTGGCCACCTTATTTGGCTGGGAATCCATTGGATCGACTTGATCATGTTTCTGACCGACTCGCAAATCATTGAAACGGCCGGATTCACCGGCATCGTCGGTGGACAACCGTTGAAAGCCGAGGATTCCGCTGCGATGGCACTTCGATTTGACAATGGAACATTCGGAACGATGACCAGTGGCTACTACCTGGACCGTGGAAAACAGATGAGCATCAGAATTTGGGGCTCAAAAGGCTGGCTGGAACTGTCATTCGACGAGGGCGAAGGGCTGAAGTGGTACAGCACGGCCGAACCATCGCCGTCCATCAAGAAGTACGATGGGGCCGCGGACGACGGAACGTACACACCCTTCATCCAGGCATGCGTCCGCGCCAGCATTGACGAAGCGGCCCCACCCCCGATCACTCCCACGCAGAGCTTGAACGTCCTGAAGACAATCTTCGCCTGCTATCGCGCGGCCGAGTCGGGACGATCACAATCGGTTTTCGCATGATGCAATTCAGGGTACCCTGATGAATCGTCGCGTGTGGTTTTGAAATCGCGACTGCTCAAAAGCGTCATACGGCGATTCCGCCATGCGAAACACCGACGTCGTACGCATTTTATTCTCGTTGGATCGAAGGAACATCGGACGTGATTCGAAATCGACAATGGCAACACGCTGTACGAATGCTGGTCGTCGCGACGATCAGCATGTCAGGCGCGATCCTGAACGCCGCAGATCAACCTACGGAACTCGGACCTGCTCAGGATATGACCTTCACCGCACAACGGGATGGAACTCCACAACAATACGTCATTCGCCTGCCACAGAACTTCGATGCCTCGATTCCACACGACCTCATGATCGCACTTCACGGTCATGGATCGGACCGATGGCAATTCGCCCAGGGCGCCATCGACGAGTGCCGTGCGGCGCGCGACCTCGCCGCAGCACACCAGATGATTTATGTCTCACCGGATTACCGTGCGAAAACGTCGTGGATGGGCCCCGCTGCGGAATCCGATCTGGTACAGATCATTGATGACCTGAACCAGCAATATCGGATTCGAAATCTGATTCTGTGCGGTGCCTCCATGGGAGGAACGTCAGCCCTCGCCTTCACCGCCATGCATCCCGAGTTGATCGATGGCGTGGTCTCGATGAACGGAACCGCCAACGTGCTCGAGTACACAGGCTTCTCCGAGGCCTTCATCTCGTCATACGGCGGGACGAAGACCGAAAAACCCGAGGAATACCGCAAACGTTCGGCTGAACTGTTTCCCGAACGATTCACCATGCCGATCGCGATCACCACCGGCGAGCGCGACACCGTAGTTCCCCCAGATAGTTGCAAACGACTCGCAGACGTCCTGAAGCAAAAGGGCGCCGAAATCCAATTGATCCACCGCCCCGAAGGAGGGCATAACACGCCCTACGCAGACGGAGTCGCCGCATTGCAATATGTCATTGATGCGGTTGGTAAGAAAGAATCGTCCGCCACGTCGCTGCTGCCGTTTCAATCACCGGCCGCAACGATCGTTTGCCTCGGTGACAGCGTTACCGGGGTCTACTATCACACCGGCGGCTGGCGAGCTTATCCAGAAATGCTGCAAATCGGTCTGAGGCAGTTATTTCCGAACTCAGAAACGACCGTCATCAATGCGGGGATCAGCGGGAATACAACTCAAGACGGACTCGCCCGTTTGGACAGTGATGTCCTCGCAAAGAATCCGCAACTTGTGACAATCAGTTTTGGATTGAACGACATGGTCCGCGTCTTGCCCGATGCGTTCCGCAGCAATCTGGAACTGCTGGTCAATCGTTGCCGCGCGCACGGCAGTCAAGTTGTCCTTTGCACTCCCAACGCGGTGATTGACACGTCAGGCCGCCCGATCGACAAGCTCATCACGTATTGCGACATCATCCGCAGCGTCGGCCGTGATCTGAAAGCTCCTGTCTGTGACCAGTACCAGGCGGGCACTCGATTGAAAACACGAGCCCCCTGGACATGGCGACTGACACTCAGTGACGAGATTCACCCCAACATGGATGGGCATAAGCGCATGGCGGAAGAACTGATCCAGACCATCGCCTCGAAACGCGTCTCTCTCGACGCCGTATCTCCTCCGCGACCGACTTTACCACGCACCACAGCACGACTACAGCAGAAGCAACCGATTCGTGTCCTCGCCATGCCCCCCTACGATGGGCTGGTGGCCCACGCACTGAAACAGATTGACGAGACTGCAACGGTCGAAGTGACGACTTGGACAACAGAGGGAAAAACGCTCGCGACGCTTGAACAAGAAGCAAAGACGAACGTACGCGCTCAAAAGCCGGATCTCGTCATCCTGGCTGTCCCTCGAAGCGCGAGGGCCGAGACCAACGAACAGTTCGTACACAGCTTTTCATGGATTATGAATTGGTCGCTGAGCTTCGGGCATCAGGAATGGGATTGCGTGATTGTTCATCCGTTAGTGGCCTCCGCGGAAACAACCGGAACTCAAGACGACTTGATTCGCCGATTGGTGAAGGCCCAGCATCTGGAACTGATTGATCGTACGACGGATGAAAAGACCACTACGGCCGAACTCTTCTCATCATGGCTGAGACAACATGTTCGCGACTGATGCGGTCACATCAGGCAGCCATCGAACCCCGAGTCGCGTCGGACGTCGACTGCGGCAGCTTGACCGGTTCGAATTCCGTCGCAGCTTGCTGAATATCTTGCTGCAACCGGACGATTAAATATCCCGTGACGAAAACGCAGACTAGCGGCGAGATCCAAATCGCATTGGGACGTGGTGTCATCAGGATCGCCAGTTCGTAATTTAAGACGCTCAAAGTCACAGCGGTAATCATGGCGTTCGCCGCCCAGCGATTCTTCAATTGATAAGCGGCTTCGGCCATGAGGATGCCGTAAACAGGTCCGACCATCGCATACGTGTTGCCTTCGGTCCGCGAGTTGAACAGCATCAGGTAGCATGCAGTCAATGAGAACAGATAGTACGCCGACCTCTGTGGCGATAGGTGTCGCGACGCGCGCCAGCACAAGCACAACGTCGTCACAGCCGCAGCGACGCGAATCCCTGAACGAACGGGACTCGGAATCGGAATTCCCGCCACATTCAACATTCCGAATAGTTGAGCCCAATTCTCCGACTCACCGACGTTGAATGTGATCTTCAGACTGCGATAGCAATCCCGGTACTGTGCCATCACATAGTCTGGATACTGCGTGGCAAAGGGAGCCAGCGCCACCAACAGCAGCCCCAACGCCAGTCTCCACGAGACCTGCGGATATACGACTGCGGCCAGCAAAATCATCACGATGGCCAATGGCTTAAACGCAAATGCCAGTGACAGCAAAAGCGTTGCCCGCCACCAGCGCGCTTCGCTGAGATCTGCTGCGGCCAGAATCATCAGAGCGGTGATCATGAGCGTCGACTGCCCATTCCGGGCACATCCCCAGGCCAGCACGGCGGACGAGATCGAAACGGCACAAAACCAACGACCATCACCGCCAAGCAGCCGCGTCAAACGAGCCGCGCTCAGCGCCATCAACCCAATGATCGTCCAGCGCCAGAGCAATTCCGAAATGTCGTGCGGCACAATGGCCCACGGCGCAAAGACGAGCGCCGCTTGTGGTAAATACAGAAACCCATGTCCCTGCAGGTTATAAAGCGGCCGTCCTTCAAACCAGTTCACCACTGCCGAACAGTAGGCTGGCGTTACGGATCGCTCCTGCTCCATGAGGATCGAGTAGATTACGGCAAACGTAATCGCAGCTGTGAGCAGCAGCCATGTTAACCATCCCGCTTGGCGATGGATGACGGAAGATTCTGTTTCATCGGACATCGTGTCCCCCTTTTCGCTCCAGGCACATTCCACCCGGTTGGCCCGTAACGCGTCGACAGAGTACGTTTCACCTCCTAAAGGGTCAATCGCATTCGAAAGTTCCTGACTGTTTTCGCCGACATGCCTGACCGCACGTCCATTACACCTGCATCATCTTGATTATGCTTCCACATTGGCCACAAGACGCCCAGCACAACGATCGAGGCTGGGCCGCCTGTCGCGCTGGATGCAAAAGACGATCAGCCCTCGATCGCCTATCAAAGCAACGGGGACGTGCCTCCATCCGACTTTCAAAGACGCCATTGAGACCGTGAATTCCAAGGTGTCCACCTCTCTGATTTTGGGAGGTCGCCAAGAGATGCGGCATCCAGGCAAAACTCCACAAAGTCACCTCGCACAACTGCTGTTGACGCGATCAGCGGTTTCCGATGGAATCCTTGACCCAGGCAAGGGTTCGTGTTCGCTGGAGGCGACCGAGAATCCGTTGGAGGTGAATCGATTGCGCGATTCTGATTCGAGAATCGAGTCACGACCGACAGATCGAGTGGAGCATGGACGTGAAACGACAAATCTGGATCAAATCATTCTTGTTTGTGCTCCCAGTGCTCGCGTTAGGCCTGTTCATTCTTCTACGAAATACAGGCGTTCGCGAGATTCACACTCCAATCGATACGCCTTCCGTTGCCGTCAAAGATGCCCAACCCGCGGCCGATGACTGGCCCTGGTGGCGCGGACACAATGGACGCAATAGCGCCGCAGCAATGGCAGATTTGCCGATTCAATGGTCCTCTAGCGAAAATATCGCTTGGAAGACCTCGGTCCCAGGTCGCGGCCACTCGTCACCTTGCTTGTGGGGTGAGCGGCTGTTTCTGACCACAGCCGACGACGAAAAGCAAACCGTGTCATTGCTTTGCTTTGATCGCGAGTCTGGCCGTTCGCTCTGGCAGACCCAGCTTCATCGCGGTGGCTTCATGGAATCCCACCAGAAGAATTCACAGGCCTCGTCGACGCCTGCCTGCGACGGTCGGTCGATCTTCGTCACCTGCGCGGTTCATGGTTCACTCTGGGTCACCGCAGTCGACTTCAATGGTCAAATCGTCTGGAGTCGCGAAGCCGGGCCTTACTCGTCGGAATGGGGTTATGGTTCGTCTCCCACCATTCATCAGTCCCTGGTCATCGTCGCGGCTGACAATCGCGGCAAGGCGATTGATCGATTGATGGGAACCAGTTGGCTGGCCGCGATGCACCGCCTGACCGGCGAAGTGGTCTGGCGCGTCAAACGGGCGGAAGGAGACAGCTTCGGCTCACCTGTCGTCGCTCATGTCGCCGGTTGCGATCAACTGCTCTTGGCCGGTAAAGACTGCGTGCATTCGTATGATCCATCGTCGGGCGACGTCCGCTGGAAATGCCGTTGGGGCATCAAACGGACGGCGAACGCCATCGCGTTTGATGACAAGTTCGTCTACGCCTCGGCTCGACACCCGCAGGCGGAAACGATTTGTATTCGCGCTGACGGTCAGGGCGATGTCACGGAAACGCATCTGGTCTGGCGTGATCAAAAGGCGACCTGCGACGTTCCATCGCCTTGCGTGCACGAAGGACTTTTTTACTCGCTCAGCGACGATGGTGTCTTAACCTGCCTGGCGACCGAAACGGGCAAGCTGCAATGGAAAAAACGACTTGGCGGCACCGTCTCGTCCTCGCCACTGATCGCGGGCCAGCACCTGTATTGTGCCAATGAAGACGGGCAAATCTTCGTCGTCAAATTGGGAACTCGTGGCGACATCGTCGCCGAGAATTCCTTCGGCGAGGGACTGATGGCCTCGCCCATCGTCAGTCGTGATCGCCTTTATTTTCGCACATTGACGGGTTTGTACTGCCTGAAGGAGACGCAACGAATGATTCCCGTCGCGGACAAACCACAGCCAACGGACCAACGATTCTAGTGGAGCTTGAGGACCGAACGAACACCTCGTTGAACTCGCCGTGAGCCAGCCAACGAGCCTGCGGCCATGCTCACGAACCGATCAGGACCGAGTGGCGGTGCCACTAACGACTCAAATGCGTCAAGAAGGACCGATATTGTGGCTCGATTCACTCGCCGCCGAATGTTGTTTCTCACCGGAGGCCTGGTGGCCGGATCCGGACTGGGTTGGACCCTTCACCGCCAGCGGCAACAGACGATCCGGGTCGGCTTGATCGGCTGTGGAATGCGCGGAATGCAGCTCGCCGATCTGATTCATTCAACGGGTTGGCATGACATCCGAGGTCAGATTGTCGCCGCGTGCGATGTCGACCAGACGCGAGCAGAGAAGGCCTGCGCGAAATTCGGTGTCCCGGCGGCAGCCACGCAAGACTATCGACAACTGATCAGCCGTGACGATCTCGATGCCGTTTTCATTGCGACGCCCGATCATTGGCATGCCAAATGTTCCCTGGATGCAATGGCCGCGGGAAAGCATGTCTATTGCGAAAAACCGATGACACTGACGATTGCCGAGGGCCACGAGCTGCAAGCCGCCGTGCGGACCACAGGCAAGACCTTTCAAGTTGGAACGCAACAACGAAGCTGCCGACAATTTCAACAGGCGTGTGAACTGGTCCGCAACGGCCGACTGGGAAAACTCCAACGGATCGATATTTCCGTGCCCGTGAACCCCACCGGCGGACCATTCGCGGCGCAGCCCGTACCCAAGTCACTCGACTGGCAACGATGGCTCGGCCCTGCTCCCGAAGCCGAATACTGCTATGAACGGTACGGCGGCTTTCGTTTCATTTACGACTACGGCGGCGGGACCATGACCGATTGGGGCGCCCACAACGTGGACATTGCCCACTGGGCCATGGGATTCGACGGTTCCGGCCCGATTGAAGTGAGCGGCAATGCAAAGCTTCCAGAAGTCGAGAACGGCTACAACACACCGCCGAGCTTCGACGTCGAGATGAAATATGCGGACGATCTGTTGATCCGCGTCCGCACCAATCCCGATGACAGTGGAATTCTTTTCCAGGGCGACGCGGGCCGAATTTACGTCAATCGAAAACGATTGACAGGCGTCCCGGCCGAAGAACTTTCCCACAATCCGCTGCCGCCCGATGCCATGTGCTTTGGTCATCGCCGCACATCAATCTTTACCAACTACAACGTCTCGCACATTCTGCATTTCTTCGACTGCATCAGGACAGGGCAAACGCCCATTTCCGATGTCGACAGCCAGCATCGCTCGGCCAGTGCGTGCCATGTCGCCAATATCGCCATGCGGCTGGGACGTACGGTGAAATGGGATCCGTCGACAGAATCGTTCCCGAACGATCCCGAGGCTTCAGCCATGATCGCACGACATCAACGATCCGTGTGACACAGTGACCGTCAGGCACTCGCTTCCAGTTCGGCCATCACCGAATCGGGAATATTGAAGTTTGCGGTGACACTCTGAACGTCGTCGTGGTCTTCCAGGATTTCCATCAGCTTCAAGACCGACCGTGCAGCGTCCGCGTCCAGATCAACGGTGTTCGAGGCAACCCGCATCACTTCGGCTGAATCCATTGGGATCTTAGCCGCGTCGATCGCGCCCATCACCTCTTGGAATGCATCGGGCGTACAACTGACCTCAAACGATTCACCGAGTTGCTGAACGTCGCTGGCACCCGCTTCGAGCGCGATTTCGAACAGCTTTTCTTCCGCCACGGATTTTGCGGGGATCTGGATAATTCCCTTCCGCTCGAACATCCAAGCGACGCAGCCGGTACTGCCGAGGTTCCCGCCATTGACTTCGAAGATCTTCCGGATTTCGCCAGCCGTGCGATTACGATTTTCCGTCAAGATCTCACAGAGCACGGCGACACCGTTCGGCCCGTAACCTTCGTAGAGAACTTCGTCGTAAGTTTCCGTTTCGAGTTCGCCCGTTCCCTTTTTCACCGCGCGCTCGATGGTGTCGTTGGGCATCGACGCCTTTTTGGCTCGATCAATGGCATAACGCAGTGCCAGATTCGCAGCGGGATCACCCCCGCCACGACGAGCGGCCACGATGATATATCGCGCAAGCTTGCCGAACAGCTTGCCTCGCTTCTTATCAACGAGACCTTTTTTGAACGCGATGTTGGCCCAGTGGGAATGTCCTGCCATGTTCTTTGAATCAAAATTGAGGATGAGCGTCGAATCGGTCAAATCACACCAGAATCGAATCCCGTGCTGCCTGCGATCAGTCAAGCACAATGATCTGGAATGATCCTATTTGTCAGGGCGCATCTTTGTCAGCCGGTTTCGGCTGAATGCCACCATGTTGTTTCAGCTTATCTTTGATCTTATCGATCAACTGGACATCCGAAGTTCCTTCTTCTTCGAGATGTTTCAGCGCTGTTGTCCAGGCGCTGATCGCTTCGTCCACGTGCATCGCTTTCAGCTTGACGTCGCCCAGATGATCCCAGATCGTGCCATCGCCGCCCATGCTTTTTTGCGTGGCTTGCTCCAGCGGAGGAATCGCTTCCTCGACTCGGTTCAGTTTGAAGAGGACCCAACCGAGACTGTCGAGATAAGCACCATTGTCTGGCTCCACTGCCAGTGCCTTGCGAATCATCGATTCCGCGCGGTCCAGGTTCTTGCCTTGGTCCGCCCACAAATATCCCAGGTCATTATTGACTTGGGAATTGTCGGGGTTGTCCTCCAAGACCTTCTCGAGAATCTCTTCGCCCGTCTTCACATCGCCTTTTTGGACATAGACATTGGAAAGGCTGAATTGCGTCACCAGGATCATCCGTTTTTCGTCTGGGAAATCCCTGATTAACTGCTCAAACTTCTGAATCGCGTCGTCCCAGCGTTTCGCATGGCCATAGATCCAGGCCTCGTAGAAACGGTACTGAGCCTCATCGTCGTCGAGTTTGATCGCTTTCGAAATGGCCGCAAGCGCTTCGTCGGTGCGGTTGTCATAGGCGAGCGCCTGGGCCATCGACGAGTAAGTCATGGCCTGTCCGCGGTCATTCAACTGCCCGCTATTCAGAATTTCGCCAAAGGCCTCAACCGCTTGCGGATACTTCCTGAGCTTTAGGAACATCTCGGCCATTTCCAACTGAATCAGAACCGTCGGACGTCCCTCTCGATTCAGCGCAATCGCCATACGGTAGAACTCACCCGACGATTCCGCTTCTTTCATAACCGCGGCAAACTTGGCCAGAAGAAGCGCCTCTTCGAATTTCAGTTCGTCCGATTTTGCGCGCTTTCGTCCCGATTCAACCAGGGCCTCCATCAGCGCCTTGTCTTGAGAAATCGCCTTCACTTCAGGCTCAAGCATCGCGATCGCGTCTTCACCACGGGCGAAGCCGCGTCCCAGCGCATCGAGCAATTCATCAGACTTCTGCATCTTGCGAAGAACACGAGCCAACCCCGCGTATCCTGACGCATCACCACCTTTACGGAGCATCGAATCGTAGAGATTTCGCGCCCGCTCCAATTCGTTGACATCCGTCAGCCGATCGGCCAGGAAATACTGCAGGTCGACATTCTGAGCGTCATTCTCGGCAATGGCTTCCAGACGGCGGATCAGTTCGTCAGAGCGGTTCTGCTTTGCAAGTATCTCGGCAAGCAACTGATAGGGAAGTCGCCCCTTGGATCGCTTTTGTGCGTCGAAGTATTTGTCGAGTTCAACCAGAGCTTCGTCGTACTTCTCTGACAGGAACAGCACGCGCGCCCGGTTATAGCTCAGATTGCCGACACCCAGACGTGGCGACGCTTTTGCCGCTCGCTCAAATGCATCCAACGCCGACTCAAGACGCTTCGCCTCTAAAAGAACCTGTCCGATCTGCTCGTAGCCCGTCAGCGGATCTGACAACAAGACCTTTTGCGCGCGCTGATCCAGGCCGTATTTATCGGGATTCTTTACGACATCGAAAAGAATTTCATAGGCGTCTGCCGCTTGCTCTGTCTGTCCCGTACGAGCGTAAAGCACACCAAGACTTTTCTGCAGCAAGACGTACTGCGGCGAATGCTTGTCCATTCGCGGAGAATTGACCGCCTGCTCCAAATGCTTGATCGCATCAGGCAACTGTCCAGACTCGGCCGCGTTACTCGCCAGCAGTTGCTGGATTTTCCAATCATCGGGGTCAAGCTGTGCGACTTTCTCTCCGTACCGCACCGCCGCTTCGAGATTTTTGAATTCGATTTCGAGAGGAATCAAATACCGGTACAGATCGATGGTATCCGGTTCCAGTTTCACCGCTTTACGGAACGCCTTAAGAGCTTTCTGACGCTCTTGTTTGACGCGCCCATCAGGAGCCGCGCCTGCTTCGGACGCTTCACGGGGAAACCGGTTGTCGAACATCCGCCCCGTCATGAACCAACCGAGTGCGTCCATCCGCTGTTCGGTGGCCGCAGATCGAGGCTTAACCGGATTCAGTGGCAGTGCCACGTCGTCCGCGTCCTGAAGCGAGTAACCACGAGACAATGATGTCCCTGGAGTTGCCGCCTCCGCCGGGGCCGCAGCCGCCTCTTGTGCGGCGGCTCGATCAACCAATGCGACGAGACACAGAACCGCTAACAGAATCCGCTGCTGAGGTGCGGGACGCATTGTTCGATCTCCTTCAATGCCGCGTATGACAACCTGTGAGGTTGTCTCATACTCTGAAATTCCGTTTCCGAGGGCTCTGTGTCAACCCCATCCCTTTCGAAGATCGAAATCGAAGGAGGATGCCGAGTCTGAATACGTCAATCCGCTGACAATTCCGCGAGAATCAGCGAGCCTTCATTCAGCGACTTTTCTTCGTGACTTTCTTCACGACCGTCGTCTTTTTATCGACAGGCGTTGAAGCCGCCGATTCTTTGACGCGTCGTTTTTCGGGAGGAGTCGCCGTGGCGGCAGGTGCCGGCGCATCTTTCTTCGGCGGAACCTTCTTAGGAGCGGCGGCCTTCGTGATCTTTTCAGGTCCGTGCTTGATCAATTCGGCCAGACGGTCCATGGCCGTGTCGGTATCGTGCCCACCTTCCGGTGCGGGATACTTTGACAGGTCGAATGCGGCCTGCAATTTCTGGTCAGACGCCAGACAGCGAAGCGTGTAGACGAACCCTTCCACTTCCGCCTTGCGAACCGCCCCCTTCATCGTCTCGCCGATTTGCTCTTGCGTCTGATTGGGAACAGCCAGACCGAGCCAGACGAGCAGACGAGCCGTCGCCTGATCGATGGGGATCATATGGGCGCCCGTCACTTCATGCAGAGTGAAATCGCGGACGAACGGCGACAGATCCTTGATCTTCGCCAATTGCTTGGTCGCAAGATCGAGCGTCTTCTTGCGCAGACTTTCGAATTCGAACGCATAGGATTTGTCGAAAACGAACTTCAGCACCGAGATCACCCGAAATGCGCGCCATTCCGCGGCGGGTTGTCCGGCAAACGCCCGCTCAATCTCGCCGACCGTACTAACGCGAACTTCGTTCAAGTCCGGAAATTCGGTGAACAAATTCTTGAACGAAACATCTGCGGCTTCGACCGTCGAATCTTCGAGGCAGATCGCGTACAGCATCGTTTCCAGTACCGGCTTTCCCCCTTTGGGGACCAAGACCTTGTAATGCTTCTTGATGATTGGAAACAGCTTCTTGAGAAGCGCTGCCCGATCGGACGCCTTGGCACGGGACGCTGCAACCATGGGCTTGTCTCAACTCCGTTCTAAATTGCATTCAACTCGATGACCGCACGATGGCTCTTCTGATCACATCATGCAGGGGTATTACCGACAGCGAATGCAAACAACCTTCAAAGGAACAATCACGGTCGAATCAGGCACGAAACCTCGATTCACGACGGTCAGTTAGGGTGTCTTCGCTTTTCTCGCCTGGCTCTCGTCATCGACGATGTCCGCATCGTCTTCGATCGCCTCGTCATCCTCGTCCAGAGGATCGTCATCCTGGTGACTGCCGGACGACTCGTCGGGCATCACAGCGCGCAAGGCCTGCGATGTCTCGGCGGTATTTTTCAGCCCGGGGTCCAGGACGAATTTCAGCACAGGTGTATTCTTCGTCTGCAACCGATCCGCGACTTTGGCCTGAATGAATCCGCGGGCTGACTCCAAACCGTGCATGGTCAGCGACTGAGCTTTTGCGTCACCCATCACTGAGACATACACCTTGGCCGACCGCAAATCGCCGCTGACCTCGGCTCGAAGCACCGTAACATTCTTGACGCGCGGATCACGCAGACCGACCAGGATCGTCATGCTGACCGACTCGCGAATGGCTTCGGCGGCTTTAGCGACGCGACGTGTATTCATGAAACCTCGGATTCATTCGGCCCATCGGGACCAATTCTTCGAAAGCACACCTTCCGACGGACCACGGATCTACAACACGACTACAAAGTTCGTTTGACTTCCTCGATCTTAAACGCCTCGAGCAAATCACCTTCCTTGATATCGTTGAAATTCTCCAATCGAATCCCGCACTCCATCCCTTCGCGAACTTCACGTGCATCATCTTTTTCACGCTTCAGCGATGCGATGCTGTAGGTGTTGATGATCTTCTGATCGCGAATCAGATGAATCCGACTTGAACGTTCGATGTTTCCATTCAACACGCGGCAACCGGCAATCGTACCGAATCGCGTAATGCTGAATGTTCGCAACACGATCGCCCGCCCCGTGGCCACTTCTTTCTGCTCGGGACGAAGCATCCCTTCCAGAATACGTCGAATCTCGTCCATCACCTCGTAGATGATGTTATATCGACGGATTTCGACGCCTTCCTGCTGAGCCAGAAGCTGTGCTCGATCGTCCGCGATCACATGGAACGCGAAGATGACCGCATTCGAAGCCGACGCCAGATAGACATCGCTCTCGTTCACACCACCAACACCTTCATGCAGCACCTTGACACGCACTTCGTCATGCTCAAATTTGCTGAGCTCGCTTCGCAATGCTTCGAGCGAACCAGGCGAATCCGCTTTGACGATGACAGCCAGATCTTGAACCTGACCTTCGGCCGCCGCGTTGAGGATATCTTCGAGCGTCCGCTTCCCACCCATGTTGGCCAGGACCGACGCACGACCTTTTTGACGTCGCGTTTCTGCCGCATCTCGCGCCGCATCGACATCCGACAGAACCAGGAACTGCTCCCCGGCACCTGGAACGATGTCGAGTCCCGCGACCTTAATCGGCGTCGAAGGCAACGCCTCCTGAAGTTCTTCGTCGCGTTCGTTGTACATCGCACGGATACGACCATAGGCCGTACCGCACAGGATGACATCGCCCAGTCGCAACGTACCTCGTTGAACGATCAGCCACGCAAGCGGGCCTCGCCCTTCGTCACGGAACGCTTCCAGACAAACGCCCGATGCCGGACGATTGGGATTTGCGGTGAACTCGTGCAACTCGGCGGTCAATAGCAACGTGTCCAGCAGCTCGCTCAGCCCCTGTCCCGTCAGCCCCGAAGTTCGAACGACTTCAACGTCGCCGCCCCACTCGGATGCCAGAACATTCTGAGCGGACAGTTCCGTCAGCACGCGTTGTTCATTGCGTTCGGGCAAATCGATCTTATTCATCGCCACAACCATCGGCACGCCGGCCGCACGGGTGTGCGAGATACATTCCACCGTTTGTGGCATCACGCCGTCGTTGGCCGCGACCACCAGCACCACGATGTCCGTGACATGGGCACCACGCGCACGCATTTCACCGAACGCCGCATGACCAGGCGTATCCACAAATGTCAACTTATGACCATTGTGTTCGATTTGGTACGCCGCGATATGTTGAGTAATCCCACCGTACTCGGACGCGGCAACGTTGGCCGAACGGAGTTTATCAACAAGAGTCGTCTTACCATGGTCGACGTGCCCGAGGATCGTGATGATCGGCGGACGCGGCAGCAGGTCTTCAGGACGATCTTCGCCCGAAACAACTTCTGTCACTTCATCCTCAATGGTTTTCTCGCGACGAATCTGCAGATCGACGCCCAAGTCCAGACAGATCTCGATGGCGACATCTTCTTCCAGCGCGGAATTGATCGTCACCATATCGCCACGCTGCCACAGAATCTGCATGATCGCCTTGGCAGGACGCCCGATCCCTTCAGACAATGATCGGACCGTCAGCGGAAGTTCCAGCTCTGCCGTAGACTTCAACGGCACCGGCCCCGAACGACGATGTGGTTTTGGCCGAACGCGCGATCCGCGTCCACCACGATCTTCCTCTTCGTCAATGTCTTTCAACGTCACCTTGCGACGTTGGTTCCGTGCTTCTTGAAGTGACGCACCACCAACGTGCTTCTTGACTTTTGAATCGTCTGTTTCTTCATCGCCCGGCTTCTTCTTCGAAGTCGTTTCCGGACGCTTCCGAAGAATCTGACCAAGTGGCGCTTCTTTGGATGGCGTTTCGGCATTGAATCGTTGCACCGGCCGCTGAGGAGTCGCATCTTCCGGCTTCGGCGTTTTCACCACGGGTGGTGCTTTGAAACGCGGAATCTCGGCGATCAACGGACCGGAAGGCTTCGCCTTCTTAATTGGCGCACCCGCTTTGGCTCCACCCATATCGGCAGTGCCGCGCGACACCATTGTCCGCATGGATCGCTGTGGCAATGACGGCGGCGCGAAATCGCCTCGCGGCGATGCCGAAGGCGGCGGCGCAAGAATCCCGCGATCGTCTTCAGACGCCTTCGGCGCAGACGGTGCTCGAGAAACAGGTGCCATTGGGGCAGCAGGAACGGGAGCCGCAACTGGCTTTTCGACTGGCTCCACAACGGCAACCGGCGGAGGCGGAGCAACGTCCACCACTTCCGCAACCTCTTCCGCCACAACCTCTTCGAGCGGAGGCGTCACCGTCTCTGCCACAACCACTTCCGGTGGTTCGGCCGGAACGGCAATTTCCTCATGCTCAACCGGGGCTGGCGCCTCCTCTTTGGGAGGCTCGCTCTCACTGATCCGCGAGCGCGGAACCATGAGTGGCGGCTTTGCGCCCATCACACGAATCGGACGAGGTTTCAACGCCAGATCGGCAGCAGGTTCGCGAGAGGCCATAACAGGTGAAGCTTTCGCCGGTGCAGCAGCAGCAACCGCAGTCGAGGCTGGCGCGCTACCGGCGGTCGCCGATCGCATCACACCCAAGACACGGTCTTTCTCTTCTGGCGAAATGCTCGCCAATGCGGAATTCTTGATCGTGATTCCGGCTTTCGCACAGTAATCGATCAATAACTTGCTATCGATATCAAGCTCTTTGGCAAGAGCGAAGATTCGTATTTTCAAACGCCAGTCCTTCGTAGGGAAAAGCCCCTCCGGAATCCGGAGTGTCGGCGACAACCAAAGGGTGCCGCTCAAACACTACCAGCCCGGCACCGCTACCCGAAATGAATTTTTCTCAAACGCCATCGGAACCGAGTCGTTCTCACAAACAAAACGCTCATTGACCGAGCGTTTGCGAGATTCTGCGACTCTGGTTCGCGAGTACTTCGCTCAAACTTTGTGATGACGACGTTGAACTTCGGGCTGCCAACCCAATGTGGCCGTATTTTACGGGCTTGACTACATCCCTAAAAGAGGCTTACCGCGTTCCTGAACGCGACACACTATCATACGTGCCGCCATTTCCGAAATCACGAACCAAACGACTACCAAAATAAATTATCACCTACGGGTCACAAAAACCCAGTTTTTTAATTTCACGGCCCCAATCACGCCCCGTCGCCCCCTGGAGATGGCTCCTCGGCTGGTGCAGCATCTTCCGACACCGCCCCGCCAGCTTCCGCCTCTGCAACGGGCTCGACGTTCTCCACCGGAGTGGGTTCAACCTTTTCCACTGGAGACTTCTCTTGAACGGGAGTCCGATTCCGCTCGTTACCCCCCGACGAACCTTGTGACTTCTCTTGGGCGCGGCGTTGACGCTCTTCCCGCTCGAGCCGCTCACTTTCCTGCTCGGCATGAGCCACGATCTCGTCGCACTGCTCTTCCGTCAGGCCACCCATCTCCGCCAACTGATCAGGCTCAATGACCGACAAGTCGTCGAAGCTCAAAAACCCTTGAGCAACAAGACTTTCGGCCAAATCACTCGTGACACCCGGCGTTTCAGAGAACGCCTGCACCGCACGCTCGAGCTGCTCATCCAGCTCCTCACGCGTCATCACCTCAATATCCCAACCCACCAGCTTCGAAGCAAGACGGACGTTTTGTCCTCGCTTGCCGATTGCCAGCGACAACTGATCATCTCGCACCAACACGATCACGCGCCCGAGCATCGGACACAGGATCACATCTTCGACTTCGGCTGGCTGCAATGCATTCGGCACAAGCACCTGAAGCGAATCGTTCCAGCGAACGATGTCAATCTTCTCATCACCCAACTCACCGGTGATGTTTTTAATACGTGCCCCACGAACACCAACACATGCACCAACGGCGTCAATGTTATTGTCGATACAACTGACAGCCACCTTCGAGCGATAGCCGGCTTCGCGAGCGAGTGACCGAACTTCGATGATTCGCTCGGAGACTTCTGGAATTTCCAGCTCAAACAGCCGTCGCACAAACTCGACATGAATTCGCGACAGAATAATCTTCACGCGACTTCCGGACTTACGCACTTCCAGAACAATTGCACGAACCCGATCACCGACGCGGAACATCTCGCCTGGAATCTGTTCACCACGTGGCAGCAAACCTTCAACCTTGCCGAGGTTGACGATCGATGAACCGCCTTCCAGCTTGGAAACCGTTCCCGTCACAATCTGATTTCGCTGCTCAACATATTCGTCGAACAGTGCATCGCGTTCTGCTTCGCGAATCTTCTGAATCATCACCTGCTTGGCGGTCTGAGCGGAGATACGCCCCAACAACTCGCCCAAAGCATCGGCATCGACATCTTGACCGTTCGTTTTGACCGTGGGGTGCCCCCCGATCCGATCGACATGCACTTCGATGGTTTCTTCTTCGCCGTAGTGCTTGCGCGCGGCCGACAAAATGGCCTGCTCGATCCCTTCGAACACAATCTCCTTGTCAATACTCTTATCTCGATGAATCGCATCAACGATTCTCAAGAGTTCGGGACCGTTCATCGTATGACCTCTACTGCCGAGCGGCAAAGACCGCGATATTTATCGTCGACCAGAGTTTCCGTCCGTGGAAACAAAAAAAGCGGGCACAAGTCCCACTTCGTTCGCGGCCAAACTCCAGGGAGCCGACCATGACACCTGCCAAACAACCAGAAACTGGCTGCCACTCGCGGTGCCGACCAGAAACCTGTCAATATTCAGGCTACATGGACAATGCTCCCGCTCATAAGCTGAGACTCACTAACGCACTTCATGGATGCTCATCCAACCAAATCCGCCTAAGACGAGTAAATGTGTCCGACGACATACAGAGGAACATCCCTTTGGTGCGTGAATGACGATACTGGCCGTGAACCATGATGTCAAGGAGTTCGTCGCGTTCCGAGCGCTTCAAACCCAATCGCTCGTACAGTTTTCCCGCGATCGCCCGCAAAAATTGAACAACCTCTCCAAAACCAAGTCGCCGCATCCGACGGATGGGCTGCCGACCACTGAACCACCCATACGCAATCGCCGTCAGCTGGCCCCGCCTCGCCCGAACGTGGCACTGCAGGATGGACCATCGGCAAGCCGCACCTGCAAACCACCCCGGAAGCGACCTCTTGGTGAAACAATTCTCGAACCAAGCCATTTTTCCAACATCCACCGGCCGCATCGGACCGAGAATCTCGAACGATACAGTACATCAGCGGCTCAAAGAATCCGGTCGCGATCACACGATGAAACCGACTCGCGAGTCCGCCCGATTAGCCCCATGCAAGACCGGAGCCGATTCAAACTGTTTCTAAACCACAGGTTGACGCCAACGAAGATTCCGGATTGAATCATGCTCAAGCCGCCGATGCGGCGCGGCTAAGACCCTAGACCCGATCGCCACCCCTCCCCCGGAGTGACTCATGCTTGCTCGCATTTTGATCGTGCTCGTTTTGTGTGCGGGGACCTCCACCGTTGCTGCGCAGCCCAACCCCGAACACGAAAAATTGCGCGCGGACACGAAGGCCGCCTATGAAGAAGGCGACTTCGAGGAAACGAAGGAACTAGCCAACAAGATCCTGGCACAAAACCCCAAGGATCACGTGGCGATGTACCTGAGAGCCAGTGCCAAGGTGGAACTCGGCGTCCTCAAGCACGATGTGAAAGAAATCCGCGAAGGAATTGAAGACTCGCGGGAATCGATCAAAATTGGCGGGTCAGAAATCAACTACTACCTGCCCTACCTCTACGGCATGGTTTCACTCGCCACGATCGAAGACAAGAAGGAACACGCGAATGTCGCATTGACCGTCGCCAAGACCGTGCTCGGCAAACCAACCCTAACCGGCGAGCAACGCGCCAACGTGCTTTACCAACGCGCTCAGGCGTACCTGTACCTGAAGGACCTGAATGCTGCGATCAGCGACTATCAGGACGCAATCAAGAGCTTCCCTGGCCATATCGGCTCGTATATGGGACTTGCCCATTGCTACATCATTGACGGCAAACCCGATAAGGCACTGGCCACCTTCACTTCTGCCGTCGAAACCCTGCCTGACAATAAGCTGGTCCACAACAATCGCGGCCTGTTCTTGCAACAGCAAGGCAAACCGCAAGAAGCCCTCAAAGACTTCAACAAGGCAATCGCACTCGACGGCGAATTCGCAACCGCATACACCAACCGCGGATTCACTCTTCAAGGCCAGGGACAGCTTGCAGAAGCCGAAGCCGACTTCACCAAAGCCATCAGTCTGATGCCCGAAAACCCACTCTTCGCCAGCCTGCGTGGAACATGCCGCCTCTCGCAGGGAAACACCGCAGGTGCGATTGAAGATTACACCAAGGCCATTCAACTGAACCCGCAAAACCCTGTGGCGCACGCCGATCTGGGCTTCGCGAAGTTCTTCTCACGAGATTTCGCAGGGGCCTTCACGGCCTTCGATGAGTCAACCAAAATCGACGCGAACGTGATGCGATACCTGAGCCCATGGAAAGCCTGGTCACTCGTACTCTCAGGCCGCCCCGACGCGGTCGCCGAAGTCGCGGAAGCCAGTGCGAGTAAACCCGAAAAGGATCGCGACTGGATCGACGAACAAGTCCTGTTCCTGAATGGAAAGATCTCCGAGAAGGAACTGGTCGAGTTCGTCAACAAGACACCCGACCCGAAACTGAAGAGTGCACAAATGTGCGAAGCCTACTACTTCATTGCCGAACGACGACTTCAGGCCAACGACAAGACAAATGTCCGCTTCTACGAAGAAGTCCTGAAGACGAAGGAAACTCAGCTATCCGCCTATCGCGGTGCTCAGTTCGCCCTCAAAACCTTCAGCAAGTAATCACTTCATCGCAGCACCGAACCACAAAACACACTCGCCAATTCCAACCGATTGGCGAGTGTGTTCGTTTGAAGCGACAGGCGAATCCGCGAACAATCCCAAAACCAGATTCCGGCGAGACAGATTGTGCACCCGACTGGCGAAGTGGCCGCCTCTGATCAACGCTCCATCAATGGCACACGCAACGTCAGCGCACGCTGACATCAAACAGCTTCTACCGCCAGAAAAATTCGGAGATGAAGCACACGCAAGAGACTTAGCAGACGACTTCAGAGCGGAACGGCAACTCAAAGCCAACAAAGAATGCCCCGGCCCGTGAATTCACGACGGCGCACACCGACACTTCTCGTGGGGGAGGCGCAGAAACAGCTCTCTACCCACCTGCATTGCGACTCAAGCGACTTCGATGATCGCCGCTGCGGCCTGGCCGATACGCGTCACATTGACATTCAACACCACGCGATTTGACGTGGCTTGTGGCTGCCCAGACACGATATTCAATTGACATTCTGGATCGGGATTCTCGTAATTCAGCGTGTGTGGAATCACCCCGTGTGACAAGGCAATCACAGACCCCGCCAATTCCAGCAACCCTGCCCCGGCCCCCGAATTCCCCAGAAAGCTCTTCAGAGCCGTCACAGGAATCCGCCGCCCAAGCTCTTCACCAAACACGTCGTGAATGGCTTGCGATTCCGCAATATCCACATCGCGCGTCCCCAGCCCATGAGCGTTAATATGCCCAATCTGATCTGGCTTCAGGCCCGCATCGCGCAAAGCCCCTCGCATCGCGTTCGCGAGCGCCAACCGATAGTTGGGCCCATTGACCGGGCTCGACACGCAAGACGAACCCGTACCGAGCACGCGCCCCCAGATTTTCGCACCCCGCTTTTCCGCATGGGCACGATCTTCGAGAATAAACGAGCACGAGCCTTCACCGACAACTCGCCCTGAACGATTGAGATCAAACGGGCGAGCACGTCGTTCGGGCGCCTCTGGTGTCCTCGCCAAATCATCCCACAGAGCGAGATGCAACGTTTTGATGGGATGCAACGTGGTACCGGTCACGCCAACGATCATGACGTCGGCATCACCACGCAACAGAATTCGCATCGCTTCGCCAATGACCGTATTTCCCGACGCATCATCAAGCGTCAGCGAATTGCTCGGGCCACGCGCGTCGGCAGAAATACTGATATGACAGGCCGGCATATTGGGCAGATAACGCAGCAGCCACAGCGGTTCCAGCTTCGTCAGACCGGTTTGACCCCAGCGTGACGTCTGAAACACGCGCGACCCGTCTTCGCAGCAGGCACTACACCCTTCAACGAGAACTTCGGGTGGACTCAGCATCAAATTGGCGCCGAACTCGACGCCCAGACGCTCGTGTTCCATCTGATCGACATCAACTTTGGCGTCTTGCAGAGCCAAAAGTGCTGATGCGACACCCATCTGGATCTCACGGCACATCGCCTTCAGATTCTTGCGTTGTTCCTTCAGATAGACTTTTCGCGCAGACTCATCGGTGAAGTCACTGACTTCCGCCCCGACGCCATTGGGCGCGGCAAAGCCTGGAAACAACTTGCTGTGAGTGACGCCCGACTGCCCTTTGGAAAGGCGGTCCCAAAATGCATCAACACCGATTCCGATCGGGCTCACAACCCCGACGCCGGTTATCACAACTTCCCGAGTCTCTGAAGATCTGGTCACAATAGTTAGCTCACGGGGATCCGGCGATTCCTGTATCAGCAGTTCGCAACGCGAACAGCGCATTCCACAGTCGGCGGAAACCGTTCAAAGTGGCAGGCAAAACTTATCACAACTGAACTGTCACAGCAAAACTGTCGCACAGCTCAATAGCATCACAGTCCAACGGTATCACAGCCAAACGGTATCGCGGTCTGATCGCCACGCAAAGGGAATTTCGCGAAATCACACTCGCCCCACCACCAGGCAGGCATTGTGTCCGCCAAACCCAAAGCTATTCGACATGACTCGATCGACCCGCAACTCACGCGCTTTGTGAGGGACATAATCGAGATCACAATCCGGGTCGGGATTATCAATATTGATCGTCGGTGGAATCAGACCGTGCATCAAAGCGAGCACAGAAATCACAAACTCAACTCCACCCGACGCGCCAAGCAGATGCCCCAACTGGCTTTTCGTACTTGAAACACAAACTCGCTTTGATTCGGCTCCAAATACGCGTTTAATCGCATTTGTTTCAGCCTTGTCACCCAGCGGTGTACTCGTACCGTGGGCATTAATGTAACCCACGTCGGACACGGCAAGCCGCGCGTCATGCAGCGCGAGACTCATTGCTTTCGCAGCCCCCGTCCCTTCAGGATCAGGTGCGGTCATGTGCGAACCATCCGAGGAGACACCATACCCCAGCACCTCTGCCAGAATCGTGGCCCCACGTCGCTTGGCACACTCGTACTCTTCGAGTACGACCACCCCCGCGCCTTCGGAAAGCACAAACCCGTCTCGATCACGATCGAACGGTCGACTGGCAGCTTCCGGGGCATCCAGACGAGTCGACAAGGCGCCCATCCGTGCAAAGCCTGACAAGCCCATCGGCGTGATCGCGGCTTCACTTCCACCAGCGATGACGACATCTGCCGTGCCGTACTGAATCAGTCGAAACGCATCACCAATCGCATTGGTGGCCGACGCACACGCCGTTGCCACGGCGCTACTAGGACCTTTCAGACCAAACTGGACCGAAATATTCCCGGTGGCGGCGTTGACCATCAACTTTGGGATCATGAATGGCGAAACGCGCGAAGGACCGCGATCGAACAGCTTGGCATGCTGCTCTTCAATTTCGTTCAATCCGCCGATTCCACTGCCGATGATGACACCGCAGCGATACGGATCGTCCACTTCCTTGAATTGAATGCCGGACTGGGCAATCGCCTTCTGCGCAGCCGCCAAAGCGAACTGACTAAAGCGATCCAGCCGTTTTGCTTCTTTCGAATCAAAATGCTCTTCGGGGCGGAAGTCTTTGACTTCGCCACCAAAGTTCACTTTGAAATCGGAGCAATCAAATCGCTCCAGCCGGCCGACACCGCTTTTGCCCGCGCAAAGACGTTCCCAAAACTCAGAAACTTCTGAGCCCAAGGCGGTAATCACCGACATCCCTGTCACGACGACGCGTCTGGACATCCGTCACTGCTTCTCCGTGATGTATTTCACTGCATCACCTACGGACTTGATCTTTTCCTGATCCGACTCTGGAATCTGAACACCGAATTCGTCTTCGAATTCCATGACCAGTTCCACCAAATCCAGCGAATCCGCCTTGAGATCGGCGACGAAATCGCTGCTCAACTTGATGTCTTCCTTCGGAATGTTGAGCTGCTCGCTAACAATCCCGATGACTTTCTCTTCAATCGACGACGCCACGCCTCACTCCTTTGGAGCCGAATCTTGTTTTCAGGGAATGCCCACCACGGCCATCGTGCTGGGAAATTTGTTTTGAATGCTCGCGAATAACGGCCGGGACGATTCAGCGACAATTCGTCAGCGAAGACTCGACTGAACTCTCGCCACTCGACACGCTACTTTTCTGCACAGAAACCCGCTGCATCAACGAACGCCTCGCAGAAAGCCGTGAGCTTTGAACCAAGCAATAAGTTAATAAATGGCGACTCCGCACCGATGTCGGCACGGTATACCGGGTTTTCTGAGTCGTGTAAACCGCAACGAATCGATCTGACGACGAATTCGATGCCCGCAAATCAAGCAACCCGCAATTCGCCTGAAAGCAGGTCGGCGCGCACGGCTGCAATTCGAAAGCGAATTCGCAAGAAAATCCGTTATTTTCAGGGAAGTTGCGCAACCCGCGTCAGTCGTCCCATCGCAAAGCACTCACAAACCGGTACCGCGACGACGTTTTAAAATCGACAACCAGCCTGTGCACGAATCGATAAAAAAAGCCCAGATTCTCCACGAAGCCCGACCTCCAGACGTCGCGCCCGCTGCAAGAATCATGGCACCCTGACAACTGAAGTCAACGTCCCTGCACAGTCCTCGCGAGCCGAATGCGGTCAGTCGTCATTCACCGTCTGGCAATCAACCTTGCGATCAATTCGCTTCATCAACGACTTCAGCACCTTCCCCGGGCCAACTTCATAGAACTGATCGCAGCCTTGAGAGAGCAGCGTTCGCACACACTCTTCCCACAAAACCGGCTGCGTCACCTGACGAATCAAGATTTCACGAATCCGCTCGGGGCCATCGTGCAGCTTGGCATCTACATTCGAAATGACCGGAATCCGTGGCGACTGAATCGAAACCGTCCGCAGCGCCTCTTCCAATTGACCACACGCCGATGCCATGAGCGGTGTGTGGAATGCGCCTGCGACCGTCAGAACCCGTGCGCTGCCCCCGGCCTGCTCAATCAGCTCTGCCGCCCTTGCACAGGCCGGCTTGTCACCGGAAAGAACCGTATTCCCCGGACACAGATAGTTCGCAACCCAAATCTGACCAGCGCTCGCAGCATCATCCCGAACCTTCGCGACCTGCTCAGGATTCAACAGAAGCGCACTCACCATCGACGAGGGATTGGCATCCGCCGCTTGCTGCATCGCCTCACCACGCCGTTGAACGACGCGCAAACCGTCCTCGAACGACATCGCCCCGGCAAACACGAGCGCAGTGTATTCCCCAAGGCTTAGCCCCGCAGCCATCGCACACCCGTCGACCACCTCGGGCTTCTCCGCTCTCAACATCTCCAACGCGGCCAAACTGCTGACAAAGAGCGCCGGCTGACTCACAATCGTTGTGTCGAGTCGCTCCGCAGGTCCGTCAAAGCAAACTGAAGCCAGATCAAAGCCGAGAATCTCACTCGCACGATCGTAGAGCTGCCGAGCCGCGGGAAATCGCGAGGCGATAACTTTACCCATCCCAATGTGCTGAGCACCCTGGCCCGGAAACAGGAATGCAATCTTGGCCACAGATTCCTCGACCTTCCACGACGCACTCGCGTCGAATCGACACCCTCAGAACCAGAACGCGGCAACAACCAGAGCCCCCGCGCACCGCAAGGCCCACAAGAACTTGCCGCCGGATTGGCCGCAACACCGGCGAACCAAGAATCCCGCTCGTCGACACGCCATAGCATGCCAATTCACGCAGCAGAAAACAGGCGCGCCAAAACGGCGGTGAGTTTTATCATATGACGGCACTCTGGAACGAGCATGGGGCCACCACGCCTTACTGAATCGCCAGTTCATCCACGATTTGCTCGTTGATTCGCCGACTCTTCAATGTCGTTGCGACACGGAGTGCATTAAAAATCGATCGCGAATTGCTCGAACCGTGGCAGATGATCGCGATGCCATCAACGCCAAGCAAAGGAGCCCCACCCGCTTCGTGATACTCGAAGCGACGCCCCAGCGATTTGAACGCCTCCAGCGCCTGTGGCCGCTCTTGATCAAGCGCGCCGAGCACCTCAGCAGAAACGGTCTTCATCAGCATGTCGACCATGCCTTCAGCCGCTTTCAATAACACGTTTCCGACAAACCCCTCGCAGATCACAACGTCAGCACCGCCCTGGTAAAGATCGCGGCCTTCAACGTTTCCAATAAACCGATCGCGAAAGGGGCTTTTCAGGAACAGCGCATGCGAGTCGCGAACGTCGTCGGTTCCTTTGCCGTCTTCACTTCCAATATTCATCAAGCCCACGGTCGGCCGCTCGATCCCGAGAAACTCGCGAGCGTAAATCGACCCCATGGACCCGTATTGCACCAAGTGCTCTGGACGCGCGCCAGGATTGGCCCCGACATCCATCAGAACCGTCTTACCCTTCGTGGTTGGCAACACAACCGCGATCCCAGGGCGCTTCACACCCTTGAGGAACAGCCGCGTACGCAACCCCGCTGCAACAACGGCCCCCGTATGCCCGGCACTGACGACCGCATCAACCTTCTGCGTCGCCATCTGCTGCCAGCAGACAATGATCGAACAATTCGGCTTCTTTCGAAGTCCGTCCACGGGCTTTTCGCCCATTTCGATCCAACCATCTGCCGGCGTGAGCTTCAGCCGATCGGGTGAAAAGCCCGATCGCGACACGAGCGGCTCAAGCGTCTCGACATCGCCGACCAAGCTGATCTGGAGATCCGGATTTTCGTCAAGCGCCGCAATCGCTCCGTCAAAATTGGGCTGCACACCGAAGTCGCCACCCATTGCATCCAGTGCAATCCGCATAGAGGACTATTCCTCGATTTCGACGAGCGTCCGTCCCATGTAATCCCCGCACGTCGGACAAACAACGTGAGAAGGAATCTTGGTTTGGCATTTAGGACAGTTATGGAGCTGAACTGGAGTCAGTGCATCGTGACTACGACGACGACGCGAACGACCTTTGGACTGACGACGCTTTGGGGCGGCCATGTTGAGTTATCCCAACGGATCAAGACACGGTTGAAGACAGAATCGGGCATCGACCACGCCGTGGCGAGCTTTTCTCTGCCGAGTAAAGCCGCAGATGGTACGCGAACGCCAAATGACGGTCAAGGATCAGATTTCGGGAACGGGTTTCGATCCGCCCGCAATTTCAATTCGACATCCTAGAGCAATTCCTGAATCACATCTCCGGGTTCCAAGGCAGGTGTCGGACGTCCACTATGGTTCAAGAAGCTTATATTTCGGTCGATTCCCAGGACATGGAACATCGTATGGTGAATATCCGCAGGCGTCACAGGTCGATCCTGGGGCACTTCGCCCAGCCGATTCGTCGAACCGACAATCCGCCCCCCTTTGACCCCGCCTCCTGCCAAAAGACAGAACATCGCATTGCCCCAGTGATCGCGACCAGGTGTCCCCATGCTCAGTGGCGGTCCGCCGTTGCCGCCGTTATTCATCCGCGGGGTCCGGCTGAATTCGCCGCACAGCATCACCAGAACATCTTCATATAATCCACGTTGCGTCAGATCTTCCAGCAATGCGGAAACGAGCTGATCAACCATGGGCAGGTATCGCTCCATCCCCGACTTCAGGTCCCAGTGATGGTCCCAGCCGCCAAAATGAACCGTGACGAAGGTCGTACCCGCCTCCACCAACCGCCGGGCCAGCAAGGTACTTTGTCCCCAATTGTGACGACCGTACCGATCGCGGACACGCGGGTCTTCCAGACTGATGTCAAAGGCGGTCCGCGCATTGGCACCCGTCACCAGATCCAGCGCCTGCCGATCAAACCGATCCATCGACTCGAGCATCCCTTTTGTCTCAACGTCACGCCGCATGCGATCAAAATGTTTCGCCAGCGACGCGCGATCCTCAAGACGACTCACCGTCATGCCGCCTGGAACCTGCATATTCTGAACTTGAAACGAGGCGGCATTCGGATCACCGTCCGTTTCGAACGGATTGTGCGACGCACCGACATAGTTGGCGCCAAAATAGCCCGGCCGCAAACCGATGCTCATCCCATAAGGCACTGCTACGTAAGGCGGCATGCCGGGCTGACGTGGACCTGTCATTTTCGTGGCAATCGAACCGATAAACGGTGATTTGCTTTGGGTATCCGCACCACTAACCCCACCCCGCCCCGTCAGAATGTAATGACCGGCCGTGAAGTGATCCCCAGTTCCGTGATGCAGCGAGCGAACGATCGAAAATTTGTCTGCACACTTGGCTTGCAGCGGAAACAATTCCGAAATCTCGATGCCATCAGCGTTCGTGGGGATCGGATTCCAGATCCCGCGACACTCCAAGGGAGCTTCCGGCTTCAAATCGTAAAGATCGAGATGACTTGGTCCACCATCCAGCCACAACAGAATCACGGATGTCTTCTTGCCACTTACCCCAGATTGGACCGATTCTTCTTTTGCCCGCAAGAGTTGCGGCAAGCCAATCGCTCCCATTCCAGCCACGCCCAATTGCACAAAGCTACGACGCGAGATGCCATCGCAGTAGCGGCCGGTCGAGCCAAGATCGAGGCGAAACATGGGCGGGCCTTTCGGATCGGGCAGGAAACTCTGGCAGGGAACCGACGCATCGGTCGACATTGATCTTAATCGGCGCTCACGTTGCCGGTCAAACATAATCGCATTCACCATTCGGAACCGGTTGTCTGACTCCCCGTTTCCCCCTAGCCGGAAACACCGTCGTCATGCGATTTGCTTTTCACATGACCCACTGGTTCATGAAGCAAACGTTAGCATCGACTCTACTCAAGATTTGTATTGAATCGCCTGATGGCGAT
Source organism: Schlesneria paludicola DSM 18645 (assembly GCF_000255655.1). Lineage (NCBI taxonomy): Bacteria > Pseudomonadati > Planctomycetota > Planctomycetia > Planctomycetales > Planctomycetaceae > Schlesneria > Schlesneria paludicola. The sequence continues at coordinate 3,167,600 of NZ_JH636435.1, forward strand.
GAGTTGCTGCGGATTTCAGGTCGCCAATCTCTGACATTCGGATCGACAAATCGAGATCGCCGAAATTGTCTCTTGCGGCACACTCCGCCGACGACAGTGGCACACGGTATGCCTCTACCCGAGCCACTCACACGATCACTCAAGCGTCCCCGAATGCCTAGACTCCTCGCATAACGCAAGGATACGGAAGCCATTCCTGGGGGACGTTTGCGTCGGAGCCTGTCTATCAACACTTTCAGAGGCACTCCACGATGTCCGGCAAATCGCACTCTTTTGCAGCATTCGTGCTGATCGTTTCGGCGGGTGTTTTGTTGTCGGCCGACCCCGCCTCCCCAGTTGGGGACACCCCAAACGCAACGCAGCCCAGCCCTCGTCCAACACACGAACCCTCACATCTCAAACCCCGCATCCCAAGTGGCCGGAATCCCCGGGTTTTGATCATCGTCGCGAAGGACAACCCGCAGTGCGAACTGCAACTGAATCGGCTTCGCAAACCGGGTGGTGACTTCGAAACCATGAGATCAATCGGATGGAAGATCGGCCCCGAATCCAGCAATCACATCCAGATCATCGATCAAACGGAAGTCCCCGACCTAATCCCTTTATTGAACGTGCGCGAATTCCCGGCGATCGCCTGCGTGGCCGATGGTGAGATCATTCGCTCCTTTAAAGATGGCTGCACAACACCCCTTGATGCCTGGACATTCGGATGGTTGATCAAAGGAACCAACGAACGACCAAAACCAGCGATCCCGGAAGCCATTCGCGTGGAAACAACAGGACATTACCGCTTGCGTGGTAACCACTGGTCGCTCGAAGGAGACCCAAACCCAACAAAACAAACGGTGCTTGGACACTTGCGCGGCCCCAATCACGGTCATGCCAGCGCCAGCTATGGCGATATCGAAAGCTGGTCCTATGAAGAACTTCGCTCACTTCACGACGACCTCCATGAACAGGAAGGTGGGACCGTCGGCGTCAACTATGGCTCCAGCCAACCTCCCGCCGCCAATCGCAGTCTGGACGCCTTCAGCGGCAACCGCAAAGCACTTGGCAAGCTCTAACGCAATAAGCCCCTTGGACAACCAGATAAGCAGCGCAACTCATTTCTCTGCGTCTCCGTGCCTCGGTGTGTCTCCCGTTCCCGCTGGAGCCACTTGTACGTTTCGCGTGCTTCGGAGACACATTGGGGGGGAGGCACGGAGACACAGAAAAGACGTGTGCGGAAATGTCGGTCAGGATTGCAAAGCTCTCGCGATTTTCAAGCGGTCGGTCATCGATGAGGCCGCTCGTCCGCTGCCTGAAAGGAATGAAAAGACATCAATCGACGGAACATTGAATTCGCGCGGCGCACCGACGATTGGACCCACTGCGGAAATCTGTTTCGCCCACGTTTTTCCATTTCGATCGCACCAGACGCGACCCCGGTCGTCGACCCCGACTCCGGCCGCCTCAAGATTGAGCCCCTCGACCATCCCCTCACTGCCCACGCACACGACGATGCTATCGGCAACGATTTGACGGCCGCTGGCCAGCCTGACGGCAGCCTGCAAATCAGGTTGCGCCGTCACACCAATCGCTTCATCCTCCAAACGAAATGCGACGTCTCGCGTTTGCAGCGCATCGAACGTCGAATCAAACAGCCCGCAAAGTTCGAGCAGCGTTGCGTGATTGTCGACGACGACGACCTCTACCCCCAGCGTGGCCAGGGTAACTGCAGTCGAGAGCCCAGTTGCGCCTGCCCCCACGACAACCGCCGAACGCGGAAGATCCGTCAATTTCAACAGGTCCTCGGCCACCACCGTACAGCGATCATTCGCAAACAAAAAATTCGGCCGACGTGAACGTGTTTCGCAGGCGAGAACAAAATCCGACGCCTCGACCCGGCGTCGCTCTGCCCCGAAAGTCGCTTCGACCACAGTCGGTGAAACAAACCGTGCCGAACCGACGATCTGCTCGACCCCCAACTCGGCAAGTCGTTCAAATTCCGCGGCCATTTCGGACCGTGTCAATCGATCAACTTCCGCGCGCCAGGCCCGCATCGATACGTTGTCTGACGCGACGATAATTTCTGCCGATGTCTGCATAACATCAAGCCGCACAGTCTTTTCCACAGACTTCAACAGCGCCACACGGCGGCCAGCCAGAGCTTCCGCCGCTGCGCGTTCCGCTCCTGCGCGGCTGTTTCCAATGACCAATAGATCGTAGTTCATGACTCTGCCCCCAATTCGGTTTACGTACTTTGGGAAGAATCGGCAGGAGGGGGTTTACGTAAACAGCAAAGAGTTTCCCAAATCGGTAAAGTTTCCCGATGACCGGCAACCGTAACGATCGTGCCGGTTGTAGGACCGGATTCGCCAGTCGGCGCGATCTGAAGAAAGCCGGATCATTGTGGCTCAACACGCTCGTCCAATAGCTGACAGCCGACGATCTGATTACGATTCTGCACGCGACTCGACCGACCAGACCCACCCGAACCCGCAGCCGCCGAGACATCATGCCCACGACCATCACCGACCTGACCGCCCATGACATCCGTTTCCCAACGTCGCGTATGCTGGACGGTTCGGACGCGATGAATCCCGATCCTGATTATTCTGCGGCGTATGTCATCCTGAAGACGGATCGCCCCGATGGCCTGGCCGGACATGGAATGACGTTCACCATTGGCCGCGGCAACGACCTGTGTGTGGCGGCGATCAAGGCCCTTGCGCCACTGATCGTTGGCCGGACGCTGGAGTCGTTCGCCTCGGACATGGCAGGCTTCTGGCGGCACATCACTGGCGACAGCCAGCTCCGTTGGGTGGGACCAGACAAAGGCGTGATGCATCTGGCCACGGGCGCGGTCGTCAATGCGGTTTGGGATCTGTGGGCCAAATCTGAAGGATTGCCCCTCTGGCAACTGGTCGCGAATTTGACGCCCGAACAGTTCGTCGGCTGTGTGGACTTCCGTTACTTGACGGACGTGCTGACTCCTGAGGAAGCCGTGCAGATCCTTCGACGGCTCGCCCCCACTAAAGCCGAACGAATGGCGGCACTCGCACGCGACGGGTACCCGGCCTACACCACGTCCGCTGGGTGGTTGGGATATGACGACGAGAAATTGCGTCGGCTGTGCCGCGATTGCCTGGCTCAAGGCTGGAATGTTTTCAAGATTAAGGTCGGACGCGACCTGGACGACGACGTCCGCCGCTGCCGAATTATCCGTGAGGAAATCGGCTGGGATCGGCGATTGATGGTGGATGCCAATCAGGTCTGGGAAGTGCCCCAAGCGATTGAATGGATGAAGTCGCTCGCTCCGTTCAAACCGTGGTTCATCGAAGAACCGACCAGCCCCGACGACGTGCTGGGGCATCTGGCAATCGCCAAGGGTGTGGCACCGATCAAGGTTGCGACGGGCGAACACTGCGCGAATCGCATCCTGTTCAAGCAGTTTCTGCAATCGGGTGCGATCGGTGTCTGCCAGATCGACAGTTGTCGTGTGGGCGGTGTGAATGAAGTGTTGTCGATCCTGCTGCTGGCGGCCAAATTCGGTATTCCGGTTTGCCCGCACGCGGGCGGCGTGGGCCTGTGCGAATATGTCCAGCATCTCGCGATGATCGACTACATCTGCGTCAGCGGATCGTTGGAAGATCGATTGTGCGAGTACGCGGGTCATCTGCATGAACATTTCGAACATCCTGTTGAAATGCGTTCCGGACGCTACATGCCGCCTACCGCCCCCGGCTACAGCATCACGATGAAGCCGACGTCGATCGCGGAATACTCATTTCCCGACGGACCGGCGTGGGCGATGTGACGCACGTGCCGTCACGTCAGAATTTCGCGAATGACGCGCGAGGGTTCGACACCGGTCAGGCGGAAATCGAGGCCTTGCGATTTGTAGGTCAACCGTTCGTGATCGATCCCCAGGCAATGGAGCATCGTCGCGTGAAGATCGTGCGCGCTCACCGGATTCTCCGCAACGTTATATGCAAATTCGTCGGTTTTGCCGTACGTGATTCCCGGTTTGATTCCCCCCCCGGCCATCCAGATGCTGAAGCATCGCGGGTGATGGTCGCGTCCATACTGAGTCTTCGTCAGAGCTCCCTGGGAAAACACGGTTCGACCAAATTCGCCGCCCCAAACGACCAACGTGTCATCCAGCAAACCTCGTTGACGCAGATCTCGCAATAAAGCGGCCTGGGCCTGATCGACGTCCTGACATTGCATCGGCAGGTCTCTGGGCACACTTCCGTGATGGTCCCAACCGCGATGGTACAATTGAATAAAGCGAACTCCCCGTTCGGCCATCCGACGTGCCATCAAACAGTTGTAAGCATAGGAGCCGGGCTTGTGCACATCCGGTCCGTACATCTCCAACGTCGCCGCCGTTTCATCACCGAGTTGAGTCAACGACGGAATGCTCATTTGCATTCGATACGCCATTTCATATTGAGCGATGCGTGCCAGGACTTGCTCATCTCCATTTTGTTCCGCGTGTCGGCGGTTCATTTCGCCAATCAAATCCAATGTTCGGCGGCGGTCTTCGCGATTCATTCCTTTGGGATTATTCAGATAAAGGACCGCATCTGAGGCCGCGCGAAATTGGACTCCCTGGTGTTCACCCGGCAAGAAACCGGCACCCCACAAGTGCGAAAACAGCGCCTGCATTTGCCCTCGTCCTTGGCTGATCATCACCACAAACGCGGGCAAGTCTTTGTTCGCGTTACCAAGACCGTAAGACAACCAGGCACCAATGGATGGACGGCCAGGTAGCTGATGGCCGGTCTGCATGAAGGTGATTCCCGGTCCATGATTGATCTGTTCGGTCATCATCGAATGAATCACACAGATCTCATGAGCCACCGAACCCGTATGCGAGAGAAGTTCATTGACCCACAATCCATCCTGATGGTTGTCGAATCGCTTGAACGGGAACATGGAGGGGGCCACGGGTAGCCGCCCCTGACCGCTGGTCATCCCCGTAAGACGCTGCGTGCCGCGAATCGATTGCGGCAAGTCCTTGTCGAACCACTCCTGCAGATTCGGTTTGTAGTCAAACGTGTCAACCTGCGACGGAGCTCCCTCCTGATACAAATAAATGACCCGCTTGGCCTTTGGCGGAATGTGCGGAATCCCGAGTCGATTCGTCGCGACCTGGGGAGCCTCGTCACCCAGCAGTTGTTGTAAGGCCGTCGAGCCCAGCAGTGCCAAGCCGCCCATAACGGAGCGGTTCAGCAATTGACGGCGATTCAGATTAAACGTGAAATCGTAGAGTGGATCCATGATCGAGTCCTATTCTCGCACGAGTGTTTGATCGAGGTTGAGCACGGCGTTCGCAACCAGCATCCATGCGGCAACTTCGCGCGGGTCGAGTGTCTCGGGCACCGTGGCGACCCCTTGTTGCAGCAAAGCCTTTGCGTCGTCGAGTTGATCCCGATACCGAACTCGTAATTCCTCAAGGGTCTGTTTCAGCAAGGCCAGATCACCATCCGACGGACGTGTCCCTGTGACGCGACGAGTCATTCGCGTCAATCGTTCGTCGGTTGTGAGTGTTTGCTGGCCTTCCGTCAGCGTACGGACAGCCAGCATCTTGGCGCATTCCAAAAGTTGCTCATCGTTGAGCGTCGCCAGAGCTTGCAGCGGTGTATTCGTCGGATTGCGGCGAACGACACACTGGGTGCGATCCGGCGCATCGAAGACCGCCATCAAAGGAGGCGGACAGGTTCGCTTCCAAAACGTGTAAACGCTCTTTCGGTAGAGCCCCTCGCCCTGACTGCGCACGTAGACACGGGTGTTGCTCCCTTCATTCGCTCGTTCTTCCCACAATCCATCCGGCTGATAGGGATAGACCGGCGGGCCCCCGATCGCCCCAGAAAGCAAGCCCGAAGCAAACAGAGCGGTGTCGCGCAGTTCCTCGCCCGAGAGTCGCTGCCTCGGAAAATAGGCCAGCCAGCGGTTGTCGGGATCTTTTTCACGCACCTCGTGGCGCACTCGCGAGGATTGTTTGTAGGTGTCGCTGGTTACGATCTCGCGGATGAGATGCTTAACGGACCATCGGTGGGCACCACCGAATTGATCGCTGTGCTGGAAAGTGTAGGCAAGAAAGTCGAGCAACTCGGGGTGACTGGGATACTCGCCCTGCGCTCCGAAATCGTCGAGCGAATTCACAATCCCTTTCCCGAAGAATCGTTGCCAGAATCGATTCACGGTCACACGCGCCAGCAACGGATTGTCGTCGGAAATCAGCCATCGGGCGAGCGCCAGCCGATTGGGGAGATCGATCGACTTGTCCGCCAGCAGCACGCCGGGCGGGCGACGATCGACAGGTCGCATCGGATCGGGTTGATCGTACTGGCCACGGGTCAACACAAACGTTTTGGTCGGCGTCGGTGCGTCTTGCATTACCGAGACTTTGACCTTGTCACCGTTCGGATGCAACGGCGGCGCAATCTCCACGACGGGCTCGAACGCCGGTGTGGAACTGTTTTCCGCATGCTTTTCCGTGATGGAATTGAAGTAGGCCTGCAAACTGTAAAAATCGGCCTGAGTCAGCGCGTCGAATTTGTGATCATGACAACGGCAGCAATTGAAGCTGAGCCCCAGAAAGGCCGTTCCGAATGTTTGCACACGGTCCGCCGCGTAGTCGTTCAAGTACTCGGCCGCGAGAGTGCCACCTTCCGTCGTGACGAGATGATGCCGAAAAAATCCGGTCGCCAAGGTTTGAAGCGGTGAACTCTGATCGAGCTGGTCACCGGCGATCTGCTCCAGCACAAATTGGTCAAAAGGCATGTCCTGCTGGAAAGATTGAATCACCCAATCACGCCAGGGCCAGACCGTGCGCAGGTTGTCATGAAGATAGCCATTGGTGTCACCGTAACGAGCCACATCGAGCCACATTACTGCCATGCGTTCGCCGTACGCCGCCGACGCCAACAATCGGTGCACTTGCTTGGAGTAGGCCTCGGGATCGGAATCGCTCAGGAACGCATCGAGCTCTTCGAGCGTCGGTGGCAATCCGGTCAAATCGAACGTCAGCCGACGCAACAACGTTTCTCGATCGGCGGATGCGGACGGCTGCACCCCTTCCCGCTTAAGTCGATCGTGAATCCAGCCATCAATGGAATTTTTGACCGCACCAACCGGTGGGACCGGCAACCGAATTGGCTCGAACGACCAATGCCCCTGATAGTTTGCACCTTGCTCGATCCACCGCGCGATCTTTTGTTTTTCCACCTCCGACAGTTGTTTGTGAGAACTTGCCGGTGGCATCCGAGTGTCCGATGATTCACTCTGGATTCGCGCCCAGGCAGAACTCTGTTGTAGCGAACCGGGGACAATCGCCCGATCGCCACTCTCCAGAATCCGCGTCGCTCCCTCAAATTGATCGAGTCGCAACCCGGCTTCTCGATGCGCCGCATCGAATCCATGACAGGCGTAACAGTTGTCCGTCAGAATGGGTCGGATATCTCGATTGAACTCCAAGAGCTCCGATTGAGATCGCGCGGTATCCGGCATTGCGACCGCCAGGATCAGGGCGATTCCAATCAGGGATGACAGTTTGGCTTCTTTGAAATGACGTGCATGTTTCATGGTGTGCGCGTTAACCATTGAACGAGTCGTGTCCAAGTGAATGAGCGTCATCGTAGCCCTGGACCGAGGGGGCGTCTTGCAGAATCAAAGCAGAACATTGTAAAATTTGCGCATTGCAAATGCGGCGAGATAGCAAGCCCTTAAAATCATCGCGGCAGCGGCAAAACCCTAGATACTCGGAAGCCGACAGGCACACATTCCCGGTTCATGGGAATCCACTGCGATTCGGCCAGAGCAATCCTGCCCTTTGCCGCGGGAACCTGAGCCAGTCCCCGGCCTGTGAACGGTTATGTCTGAATGAGCAAACAACAACGAGATCTTTTACTGAAGAGCGTACGCAATTCCGACTGGCTGGCGCTCTTCCAGTTGCTGCCGGACGTTTCCTTTTTTGTCAAAGACACGAGCGGGCAATTCGTCGCTCTCAATCGACGAGGTTGCGAGTTTTGCGGTGTCGCGAACGAACGGGAGGCATTCGGAAAAACGGACTTCGATTTTGTGCCTCGGCGACGCGCGCTGGAATATCGGCGCGACGATCGCGAAGTGATCCGCACCGGCAAACCGATGGTCGGCAAGATCGAAAGTGCGCCAGAGATGGAGGGATCTCCGCGGTTGGTGATCACGTGCAAAATTCCTTTACGCGACGAACACGGACGGATCATCGGTGTCGCGGGCTTCTCGCGACTGACCGATCAAATTCGCGAAAAACCCGCCATCGAGCGGTTGAGCCGAACGATCGAGCGAATGCACGACGAATCACACAATATTTCCTCGACAGAACAGTTGGCGGAAATGGCGGGCCTGTCGGTCAGTCAGCTCAACCGCACGTTTCGCAGGCAAATCGGCACGTCACCGCATCAGTACTTGCTTAAAATCAGACTGGAATCAGCCTGTCGCGTCCTGGCCGAGACGAACCGAACCATTTCCTCAATCGCCCAGGAATTTGAGTTTCACGACCACGCCCACTTCACTCGCACGTTTCAAAAACACTACGGCGTGACACCCACCACCTACCGCCGCGAACACCAACATCCGAGCCTGCAGTCTGAGGAGTCGTGACACAGGCTCAGGTGGCAATTTTCTACTATTGCCCATTTTTCATTTTCGTTGATCAAGTTACCAAACGTGATCAACATCCCTGTTTTCATGGATAAAAGCGTGATCATCAACTTGATCAACGGATCGCGTCTTGGCCCTGAAACCCCCGATTTCGGCAGATCGCGGACAGACCGGTAGCCGCCGCATCATCACGTCGCGATGAACGTCAGATCTGTTGAAGGCATGAAGGCCGACACAGCAACCCATTCACGGATTGGGGACTGACACATTTTCATCGCAGAGATTGCGTGTCACGATGCGCCCCCCATCAGCGTGCCAGAATAGCAAAGTTCAGGCACCGCGCAGCGACCAGTTTGGGCGTCGTTTCCAAACGTTTGGAAGGTCGATGATGACCGCCCATTCCGGTCTTCTCTGTGTCTCCGCGCCTCTGTGTCTCCCACACCTCCGCTGAGCCCAGTTGAATGATTCGTAGACTTTGGGACCGCATCGGTTGGGGGTTGAGGCACGGAGACACAGAGGAGGAAATGATCGAATTTTCCGATAGAGCAGATGGGGCGAGGTTGCGCTATTGATTCTTGTTGGACGAAGGCTGTGGGGACTCATGGTCCTTATGAAGTGATTCCGCTTCTTCTTCGGTATGATCAGGCACGGGCGGCATTATGGCGGTGACCACTTTTTCGATGGGTGTTACGAACTGATTCCCGGCAGGTGCGTTTCCCGGTTCCCACAGCCGATGGTGCTGACGCTTTTGAGCATAAATCCACAGGCATCTCGTCGCAGGGTCGAAGGTGGAATAGACCGCATCGCCATACCCAGAGTCACTCGAGTTGTACCAGCGCATCCGCTCCGTCACACGAAATTCACTTGTCAAAGGCTTCCACCAATCGGGCTTCCGAATGTTGTCGCCCGTCATGGGTGGATCGGGCGGTAATCGCGGAGTGACGATCGTTCTGTGAACGCCTTCCACCAGTTTGAACCGCTCGCCGAACTGTGAAGCATCTTCCAATTGGGAATGCGCTGCGTCCTGCCATTTTCCCGCAACCTCCGGCGTCGCGATGATCCGATACCAGCCGACGTACGAATCCATCTCCGAATAAATTCGTGCGCTCAACTTGTCGACATCGGTCGGCGGAACGGTCTCGGGCCACAAGAGTCCAGGCATCCGCGATCGCGCTTGTTCGCCGGACAAATCGATGAACTCAATCGGCTGCAAGAAATGGTAAAGCTGGAAACAAATCCCAATGACCAAGAGTGCAAACGACACCAGAAAGACGCGACAGGCCACGCCGATAAGAAACCAAAGTCGTTTCATGTCGGTCCTTACTGCAGCCAGGCATCGAGTGAACCACCCGGCGCTCAGATCACCGCTTCGCTCAACCGCCGCAGCCGGTCCCAGGTATAGATCCCCGAACTGTGACGGTCGCTCCAGACGATCTTAAGGGCATAGTTGCCCGAATACCCGAGTTCGGTTGGGGAAATATCGTCCGGAACCGATTCTGGTCTCAAAATTCGGACGCCAGTGATCTCGTCGATGCACTGCGCACAAGGGCACTCGTAGCGCACGAACTTGAATGGCAATCGGGCCACGAGGCCATCGGGCCAGACAATCTCAAATGCGTTCGCGTCTTTCAATGCCTTCAGCGATTTGGGCGGTAGCGTGGAATCGGTCACGATCAGTCCTTCCAGGGATGTTTGACTTCATCCCAGAATGCGTCAAAGCGATCAGGGGTGAATTTCGGACTGTTGTCGGGATCGTGACATTCGATGCACATCGTCTTTTTGGCCTCGGCGAGAGTCCGCTTCACCATTCGGCGACCCTCGAGCAATTCGTCCATCGCGGCCCCGGCTTCTTCGCGTGACACGTGCAAGCTGGCGGGTCCGTGACAGTTTTCGCACTGTTGGCCCAACAGATGAGGCGATACCTGCTCTTTTACGTAGCCGCTGCCATACCGCAGCATTTCCTGCGGATTCCAGCCCGTCACGTGACACGACAGACATTCGGGATCGAATTGGCGTGGGATCCAACCAATTTTTTCTTCGGCGCGGTTCTCGTGCCAGGGACCTTCTTTCAAGGTCGTGAACGCCCGCGCATGCCCGGTCTCTTTCCAGTGTTCGAAGGCCTTTGAGTGACAACCCGCACACTTTTCCGCCCCGACATAGGTCTGACCGCTGGGATGGCTGTTGATCAAAAGTTGCTCGGACTCTGCGATTCCTTCATCTTGCAGTTGCTGCTGGTAATCTCGCATCAACTGACGCATGGCAGGATGGTTTTGAAAGCGATCCTTGTCCAACTGAATCAGCTCAAAGCGGAATGGATTTGCCTTGTCATCGGGATAGAAACCAAGCACACCAACGCGTTTGCCTTTGTGACCGACATTCAAGACCCAGCTCTCACCGACGGGAATCGGCTTGCCATCGGGTTCGTCGTAGCCGCCTGCCGCCAGCACGATTTTGAACTGTGGATACGCTTTGGCATATTGCTTCGCTTCGGCGTCGTTGCCGTGACACAAGAGAACCATCAGATCTGGCTTCAGCGCTTCCAGATTCTTGATCACCCCAGGAAGCACATCATCTGGATTGCGAATCGAGATATTCGTAACCACACCTGCCGGAGCAACCTTATCAGTCAGACTGGGACCGAAGATTCCCGTGACGGCGATCTTGACCCCGCCCTTTTCGATCAGACGGTGTGGCAACGGCCATTCCAGATCGGGTTGATCGAACAAGACCACGTTCGCGGAAACCAGCGCCGGAGAAACCTCGTCGCTGGTTTTTCGCGTGAGCAGGAAGTCAGCCCCGAGCTTCAATTCTTCGACACCCACTCCGATGGCGGCATAGTTGAGCTGCCGGAACGCTTCGAACAACTGGTCGAACTTGATTTCATCCTGACGTCGCGATCGCTTGAGGGTTCCTCCCAGATCCAGACCGACGACATTCCAGCCACGGTCTTTGACCAGTTTTTCGAACAGATCTGCGCGACGCGCCATGCCGCCCGATTGTGTTTCCGAACAGCCGCACGGCTCGAGATAGCCATGCTGTTCGCCGCTCAACATGAGCGCCACAGCCGGCTTTTTCCAGTCATTCAGAAAACCGGCGGCCTTCGGCTTTGCGTCATCCGTTGCGGGATTCGGATCCGTCGTGGCAGTCCCTGCGGCTGCAGGGGTTTTGTCGGCCGCGGACTTCTCATCGGTGGAACTCGTTGACGTCCCGGCAGGCTGCGCACATCCCATCAGCACTACGCCGAAAAATGTCGCCAGAATCATTGATTGTGCGAGACGTGCAAGCGAAGTAGGAATCACAATCCCTCCTGGAATTCGTCGGTATACATTGAAAACGTGATGGAAATCGGTCCGTCAATTCCGTGGCCCGCGTTATCAAATTCGTCCGACGCGACAGCGAGGGATTCATTCCGTTTGCCCTTCGCTCGCGTGTGGCTTGAGCGAAGGGTAAACGTTGGTGCGTTCAATCAGCGCGTCGCATTGTAGTCGAGCAGCAAACGGAAGTCAGGCGCTTCCGGATGATTCAGCTTCAACACGACTTGAGCACATTTGTCTTCGCGATGCTTGCCGGGGGGGCCAGGAGGAATCTCGACTTCCAATTGGTAGCTCTTGGAATTCCCCAAGACCTTCGCCTCGGACAGTTTAATCTTGTACGGCGAATCGGCCGGTTCGACGCCCTGGAGAACCAAGTCGTCCGCCATTCCCTTGACGAACAGCGTCAACTTGGCCGACTTGCCGGTCGCAGCGGGAAAATCGGTGAAAATGAGGCGGTTGGTGGTCACATTGAACCCTGCCCCAAGCGGTCCCCGAACATCGATCGGCCCCGACCGCCGTGCGGCGACGGTGAATTCTCGAATGACTTCGGTTTCACCAGAAACGGCCTTCACCTTGATCGATTCACGCAGCATGCCGATTGGCACATTGGGACCGGCCTCCACCGCCAGACGATAGCCGCTTTTTCCACCTTTGGTGTGCAGAATTTCTGGGTCGGCAGGCTGAATCGTCACTTTGACCGCCGCATTGTCGCGCGGCACTTCCGTCAGCGTGAATTCCTCGAGTACTGACGAGTAGACATACCCTTCGCCCTTGGTCGGTTCCGAATGCGACATCTCGCCCAGATCCCAAAAACCCGCGGGGGTAATATGAATCGGGCTATCGATCACACCTGTGATCGCCAGATCCATGCGACGTTTTTCGGGGTCTGTCGTGAACACGGGGACCGCCTGTCGGAACTTTTCGTTCTCGGCCTTCATGTCCCACTTCACGAGAATACTGACCACCTCGCCTGGCCCCAACGGGCCTTCCTTGCGAGGTTCACCCGATTCGGTCGTGATTTCGCCAACAGTGCATTGGCAGGTTGGTTTCCCCAGTTTGAAGTTCAACGGGCCTTCACCCACGTTTTTGATTTTGAAGACATGCTCGTCGTTCGATCCAACCTGTTTGACACCGAAGTCAAATTCGGTCTCCTCAATCTCCACTTTGCCAAAGGGCCCCGATTTGGGCATCGGCAGTTCGTCGGCATCGGATTCATCGCTCGGCTTGTTCGTGACAGGCGGTTTCACCAAGGCGGACGCCCCGCCTCTTCCCACCCAGGCAACGACACACAACGAGGCAATACCGAGCACGATTGTCAGTAAGATTGCATACGGTTTCACGAAAGATACCTCTCAGGTTCGGTCGCCACTCTGACGTTAGGCGTTCTTGGTCGGAATCGACAGGAGTATAAACGAAACGACAGGCACTGCAATTCGGCACTGCCCTGGCGTCATTTCGATTGTATCCCACAACGCTTTCAATGGGTTCCGTGGGATGGCCCCATCAGAAAAGAACCCGCTCGCAGAGCGAGAGATCAACGTTGGTCTTTCCAAGCTCCCACCACTTGTTGAACGACGGTTCAATTTCCATTGACGGGTCATCCGCCCGCCTGCTTCACCAGCATCTCCAGTTCATTCCGGACCGGTTCCGGAAGAATTCGATCCACATGTCCCCACGCTCGATTGATCTCATCCTGCTGCAATGCCTGCGACGCCACCTTCACCGCAGACTCCGTATCACCTTTTGCCACATAGGCTTTCGCCAAATCCGACATCAAAAACGCACTTGTCGGATATCGCTTCCAGGCTCGATCCAGTGCCTCGACAGCAGCGATCGCATCGGCTGGCCGATTCGTGACCCGCCACCGCGCCAAGCACCATTCGCCGACTCTTTGGTCGTCGCGACCATTTGCCGGATCTCGGGCATGGGCCTCGCGCATCAACCCTACGGCGTTCTCCCAGGAAGCGTTGGACCGGAAGCCGCCCGCCTCGACGCCCAGGTACGCCAGCTCGGCCCTTCGCCGCCATGGCTCTGGCGTCAGCGAGTCTGCGGTCGCGGCGGCGGCATATTCCACCTCTGCCGCATCCTTCCGTCCGCGCTGAAGCTGCCCATCGCCAGCTTGCAAATGAACTTGGACGATGCGGCTTGGGCGCCAGGCCGACCAGACGAGCCCCCCGAGCAGCACCACCGATAATCCGATCTGCAAAATCTCCGTCCCCGCTGGCGGAAAGGCTCCGAAACGGATCAGCCAACGCGGTTCCTGGTTTGCGAGCGCCGCCAGCGTGAGCAACAACAAACTGATCGCCGGCATGCCGATCCCGCCTGCCCCCAGCAGATGCACCAGAAGCGCCAGCACGGCGGACGTAATGGCAACTCGAACCGCGTGGGCTTCGAGAATCTCCATCCGCAATTGTCGGCGAATCAGAAAAAATAGTCCGACAGTTGCGGGCAACACGATCAGCAGCCGATCGTCGTAACCAGTCAACAAGGCCGCGCCCCAGCCCACGAGCGCGGCCACGGCCACGATGAAGAATTCCGGCGAATCGGTCGCATCGCCCGCCGAATCCGGCAGCGAATCGATCGATGCCCTGACAGGTGAATGACGTCCCACCAAGAATGCGACGCAGAATCCCGCCAGGCCACAAACGGCGAGCAACCCGCCATTCGCGTACACATCCAGAAAAAGATTGTGCGGATCAGCGATTTCTTCACTCGCTTCGGGCAATTTGTAAAACAGATATGCCGTGCGAAACTGGCCCAGTCCCACGCCGAGCACCGGATGATCGGCGATCATCGCGAGTGTGGCGCGCCAGTACTGCATGCGATACCCCAAGGACTTCGGTGCCTCGGTCAGCACCTGTCGATCAAGCCCTCCCAGCCGGCCGAGCCCCCAGATCGCGACCAGTAAGAGAGAGCAGGCTCCCAGCCTCCCGAGTACCCGTGTACGCGTCCATCGAATGCGACGGTCGCTCAAGAACCACGGCACCGACGCCACGAGGATTCCCGCCCACGCGGTTCGGCTTTTGGTCAGCATCAGGCACCAGCCCAACAGGATCAGGATCCCGATCCAGACGAGGCGATTCAGAGCCCCGCCCTTCGCCGAGCCAGATACGGCGATCCCCGCTCCCACCGTCAGAATCAAGCAGACGGCCAAAAAACCGCCGAATGTGTTCGCGAGCGCAAACAGTCCCAACGGCTCGCGGCTGTCTCGCAGCCGCTTTTCGAACAGAGTCACCCCCGCACCCTCCACGGGAATTTGCTGGGCCATCAGTTCCTGACGGATCAATGCCTTTTCGCCGGGGTCTGCCACCTTCAGCCGATCAAACATCGGACCATATTTCGCCGCCAGACCAGGAAACTCGACATAATGCTGATACAGGCCCAACCCGGACATCACCGCCCCGATTGCGATGAATGCCGCCAACAAGTCTCGGCGAAAGAGGACCTGCTGACACTGTCGCCGCAGCAGAAACCACGCCACGAGCACACCGCACCATTCCCAGGCCAGATTGAGCGCGGTGCGTTTCTCGCCCGCTGTCGCCATCACGGCTGCGGCGGAGACAAGATGCCCCCCCGCCAAAAGTGATACGCACAGATCCAGCCAGCCGAATGGACTGCCCTGGGGCGGAGGCAGCCACCGTAACAGGATCGCCGACAAGGCCCAGGCGACCAGCCAAAGTGCGACCACCCAAAGCGTTTCGCCCTGCCCCGCCGATTCGGCGACATCAAAGAAGCGGAGCAGAAACAACGACAGAATCAGTCCGCCCCCGATCGATCGAGGCGAGAACCACGGGACACGAGATGTGGGCAAGCGGGCTGTCATCAGTTGCGGTTCGCGGAGTCTATCAGGGTTTATTTGGTGCTAGATCAAGTTGTTGTGGTGGTGGTGTGTATTACGCCGGGCGCTGTTCTGTTCCTTGGTGTGCCACTGACGATGCCAGTGCTCTTCTTTCCTCGTTGCCAAGCTCCCGATTGGCAACGCTCCCTGCCCTTTAGAAACGTGTACGACAATCCCAGCCGACTTTCGTGCTCAGCAGAAACAAAATCGCAAAAGGCGTCACCAAGTGGGAGCTTGGTAACGAGGACAGGAAAACGAGGAAAAACCGGCTCGCCTGAATCTATGAACGAGGACAATCTCATGAGCACCACCGTGCCTCTCCCCTATGTGCGTCGATGTACTTCAACGCGCAGCTAAGCACTGGCCCGCGGAGCCGCCTCCAGGATCGCAATCAAGAGCAACACGCATCCCACGCACGCAACCACGACCAAGGCCGCGTTCCAAGTCGTCACAGAGTACAGCGTCAATCCCAGCAGCCCCGTCGTCAGCGTCGTGAGCTGTACCGTCAACACCGCCTGAACCTTCGTCAGCCCCAGCGCCACCAATCGATGTGAAAAATGCTTCTTATCGGGTTGGAACGGACTACGCCCCTCCCGCAGACGGATCAAGACCACGGACGTGATGTCATACAGGGGTACCGCCAGGACGCAGAGCGGTGCGAGCATCACATGCCGATTCTGATCGGTCGGGGTGTAAAACGTGCCCAGAATCGTCATGCAGGCAATCGCAAATCCCAAAAAGTAGCTGCCCGCATCCCCCATGAAGATACGTGCCGGCGACCAGTTGTGACACAGAAAGCCGATCAGCGAGCCGGCCACGATCAGGAAGAACGCCCCGACAAACCAATGCGGATCACCCGGTTTGGTCAGCATCATCACCGCGAAGATCGTGCTGACGATCAAGGCGATTCCGCCCGACAGACCATCCATATTGTCGAGGAAATTGAATGAGTTCACGAGGACCACAAACCAGATGACGGACAGGATCCCGCCGAACACCGGATTCGTGACAAAGACTGTGGCACGCACGCCCGAACAGACAACCGCGATCGAGACTCCAAACTGCAGCGCCATCCGCAGCTTCCACGAGAGCGGACGAAAGTCATCCATCAGCCCCGTGATCGACAACAGCGTCGCCGCCCCGATCACCCCCCACAGTTCGCGGGCCCGCAATCGTGCCCCCGCCAGATGCTCGGCCAATTCAAGTGGTAACCATTCAGGCGGATGCTTGCGCCAGATCCAAATCAAGATCTGAGCCGCCGCCAGTGGCAACACGACGCCACACCAGATGCCAATTCCGCCCCCGAGCGGCGTCGGCACCAGATGCACCTTGCGCGCGGCGGGCTTGTCGATCAATCCAATCCGCGGCGCGATCAACCGCATCAGTCCGGTGGCCAGGAACGACACCCAGAACGCCGAGAGCAGACATCCAATGATCAACAGCCACATGGATCGATATCAGTGGCACAGACATTCCTGCCTGTGTCCCTTCGTTTCGAGAAATCCGCCAAGAAATTTCCACCCTGTGAGAAAGCTCGCTCAACGTACGTTAAAGCGTCAAAAATGTTTGCGCTTCGGCTGGCGATCACGATTTCCACAACGTCAATCGCCAACGGCCTCCCAAAAACAATCCTTCTCGATTCATTCTTGTTACGCCTCTTACGATCTTGTTCCATCTCGTTACCAAGCTCCCGCTTGGTAACGCATCTTTACGCCTTTTGCGATCTTGTTTCTGCTGAGTAGGAACTTGAACCGGAACTGTCGTACACATTCCCGATGCGTAGGAGACGTTAACAAGCGGGAGCTTGGTAACGAGGAAAATGAGGGACAAGTCGAGAGTGAAACAAGGAACGCGAGTTCCTGGACATCCTCAAGTCGAGACCAGAATGAGTTTTACAATCATCGGAGTCAACCGCAGGATCGAATCCTGAGGCCGTTTCACGGTTCGCCCCGCGTTTTCAACCCGCCAGTCGCTACAAACCGACTTTCAGGGCGCGGAGAGAATGCGGGCGGAACGCAGACCGCCAATGATTTCGGCGAGACCACAGGAAACACGTTCAACGCGTCCCCATGCTGGCGCTGACGAGCGCGAACACGAAACCAAGAACAATGGCGATGAACAGGTTTTTGCGAACGACGCCACGATAGTTGGTGGTACCTGAGCGATGGATCAGCCACCCGCCGATTCCGCCCACAAGAGCGAGGATGACGTACCAGCCGCGAATGCCCAAGATGAAAACCGTGAGCGAAATGCCGAGCATGATCCCCGGGAGGAGTCGTAGCGATTCTCCGAGACCTTTGGTCCCGATGAATTCAGGAATGCTGACGTCACCGGACATGATCACGGGAAATCGGTAGAAACAGGCGGTGAGGATTGCAGCTGGAAATGTTGCTCCAATGCTGAAGAGCACACCGAGCAGCACGCTGAGCAATGGACTCGACTGCGTCGGAATGGGTGCTTCACGGTCCATCATGTCCCTGTCTCTTTTGCAACGCGCAATTCCATGAACGGCGCGGCGAAGAGGTAATGCATGCCCGAGCCGCGGAATTCTCGTTGAGTGTTCGTGATCGACAGGGCGTTTCATCGGCCTCTGTTTTCGACGCGGCTCAATTTGTGACATTCCGCATTTATCTTCTGGCCGTGTGCCGCATCATGCAAGCCCAATCGGCCTCAACTTTGCCTATCGTGCGTCGTCGCGCTGGCAAGCGATGTGAGAGCCTCAAGTCGACTGTTGCAGGGGGCGACTGAGATTGTTCGACATTTATGAGGATTGACACACCGCGACGTTTCGCCCGCATAGAAACGACCACGGGCAACGCTTCACAATCTCAAAAACGCGCCCTATTCTGTCCACTAGCATAGGGAACAAATAGAAACATCCATTAATGGAAACATGCCATGGCGGATGACATCCAGACGAAAGTCGCGAATACCGCTGAATCGGCTTCCAAGAACGGGTCGCCCTATGGAAATGGGATGTGCTGGGGTTTTGTGCACCACGTTCTTGCGACCGTGAATGCCAAGAGCTTCTATGACTTCAATCACCAAGGTGAATCAGATCCGATTTTTGCGGCTTGGGGCGAACCAGCGACAGAGCCCGGCATAGGTTACATCATCGTCCTGAAAGACGCGGCATGGGCCACGATTCACAAGCATAAGACAGGAAGAGGGACCGTAAAATCAACGACAATCACGAGAGTGAAACACCAGTTTCATAAGCATGTCGCGATCATTCTGAGAGTCGATTCCGACGGCCATCTTCTGATTGCCCAGCAAGGGGTGCCATCCCCAAGTGCAAAACCATCCCAATTGAAAATCCCCACAGGCTTCAAACAGGGAACACTCAAGTACTTTCGCCCCGTCGCGATGCCATTGGGTCACAAGACATCGAGTCCAACCCCTGCTTCAAAGGCCGCGGCAGCGAACTAACCGTGAACAATGGCGGCGTCGGGTCGTCTTAAAGTAGGACGCGAAAATGACGTCGCCCAGACGACATGTTCAAGACTTTTGTCATGAACAAATTCGTCCGGGCGCACTGTGCTGACGAGCTCGCTCAAGCGGATCGTTTACTCGATCTCAAACGCCACATCGATACTCACTTTAATCTCGATTGTGCCGGGAGCGAATGTACCACTGCCATCGTCGGATTCGGCTTTGGCGGCGCCTCGAAACGTATTGGCCATCATGGGCATGCCGTGAAATTCTTGAGGTTCCGCGATCCGAAGGACTCGACCGAGTTTCGCTCCCAGCAGTTCGGTCATCTCCGCCGCCTTCGTACGGGCGGCTTTGACAGCATCCAGGCGGGTCTTCGTCCGAATCGAGGTGAGTTCCGACGATTCCAGCGAATAGCCGACTTCGACATCTTCCGCGGCGATCAACTTGGCCAGAATCGTGTCGAACCGGCTGATGTCGCGCTGACGCAATGTGACATGACGATCAACCATGAAGTGCCGGAATGAGGTTTGATTCCCGGTCGCGTCGTGATCATAAATCTTTTGGATCGACATGTACCCCGTTTGAATGTCTTCCGGCTTCAGTTTGAGTTCAGTCTGTAGCGCCAGCACCTTCTTCACCGCGTCATCACATTCAGACTGGGCCTTGGCCAATTCCCGATTGGCACGCCGAATATTGATCTGCCAGACGACCGTATCCGGTTGAACGCGCGAAATGGATGTTCCGGTCACCGCGACATGCCGCGGCGAAAGTTTGATCTCGTCGGCAACCGCGACACCACTGCACAGCAACAGAACCGTGAGGAAATAACGCGACATCAGAGCGACTCCTATTCCTACAAAATGGCGATGCGAAGGGGTTCTGACTGGTACCATACGAAGGGACCACGGTCAGTTCCAGTCGGAAACGCCGGCCACCAAGTTCTGCGCGATGATGGCCTTCCGGCGTTCGCCATTTAGATGAAATTTCCCGCGCCGAGTTCCCGCATTTTGAAGTCTTTGGCGCAATTTATTCACCGTTCACGAACGGTTTGCCAGGAAAACACCTGATCAGGGCTCAAGGAAACGCTGCGCCGCATGTGTGATTGAGTTATCAACGCGTTCGCCGAACGCCATTTTGATCGTGCATTACGGCGTCACATAGTAAGAACCGTTGATAATGATGCCGCCGACCGCAGTCCCGGCTGGCATGGAGAACAGATTCTGAGTCGAGGTTGCGTTGTAAATCGCATTGGCCGTCCCCGCAGATTGGCTCGACGGTGTATAGAGGTTCATGGTCGGGGTGACCTGCGTAAAGATGATTCCGCGATGCATCAGAGAATCACCGGCCAACAACGTGATGGTGTTTCCGGTAATCGTCGTGGTGGTATTGGCGGCGACACTGTCAAACAGCATTCCGGTCGCCCCGCCCGCCTGATCCGTGATGATATTTGTCGTAATCGTGTCGGTGCTCTTGTCGTAGAGCCCGAACCGCAGTCCCGTGCCGCCAGTTCCCTGGAACTGAATCGTATTCGTGGAAATGTTCACCAGGGACGTGATCGTCGAGGTTTGCCCCGACTGACCATCGATCACCCAGATTCCGGTCCCCGAACTTGCCGCCGCCGTTTGGAAATAGATCAAATTCGAATTCATGGTTCCGGTCAAAAGTCCGGTCGTGGACGCATCCTGAAGCATCACGGCAGTCATATTGGAGCCATAGGCATTTATCGTATTGCTGTTGATTGTAGGCGTGGCCGTGCCCGTCCAGTTGACACCAATCGCCGACGATCCGTCGTGGTATCCCGTGATCGTGTTGCCGGTGACCAACGAGGTCAGCGTTGCCCCTTCCCCACCGGGCTGAGTCTGAAGCTGAATCGCAGTACCATTCGGATCGGTGATCGTGTTGTTCTCGACGTTCCAGTTGAACGTTCCGACGGCGCTTGCCTGCATTCGAACGGTCCCGCCGCCAACGGATCCATTTCCGGCCAGGATCGAACTGAACAGATTCATATTGCTGTCGTTGAGTGAGTCGATCGCGTAGCCGGCCGAGCCATTGATGCGCAAGTCCGTCAATGCGAGCTGTGTGGAGCCGGTCGACTGAATCCCGGTCGCGTTATTCACGAAATCAATCCAATTGAGGCTGGTATTCGTGAACGAATTGATCAGTACGCCCGCTGTCGTTGTGTTCTGGATGGTTCCCCCCGAGGCATAGCCACCGCTGCCCTGAATCGTAAAGGTGCCGGTGCTCGACTCCAGTTTGATTCCATACGGCCCCCCATCCACTGAGACCGATCGAAGTGTCGCGTTGATCGCCGAGGATTCCACGTCGAGCGCCGGGGCATTCACGGTCGTGAACGTGCCGTTACTCACTTGAAGATTGGAGACATTGTTCGCAGACAAACCCATCGCATTGTGGGTATTCACCGTTACATTTCCGAGACTGATTGTGCTCGTCGTATTCGTCAGTGAGATCGCGGGAAGCGACGACGCTGACGTCGCGACCAAATTGGTGACGCTGACCTTCGCATCGGTGCCGTCGACCACGAGGCCCGCTCCACTTGGCGAGGTGATCGTTGTCGTCCCGGTAAAGCGATAGGTCTGGTCGGCCCCGGTCGTTCCGGAAATCGCCACGGCCGATCCCGCTGGGCCGCTCATCCCGGATTGCGTGACCGACAAGGACGAGAAGAACGCTTCTGTCGCCACGTTGTCGATGACCAATCCCGTCTCGCCGACATTCGTCAGCGACAGATTGCTGACGGCAATGGTCCCGCCCGTCAGGTTTTCCAGGACAAAGCCATTTCCCTGAGTGCTAATCGTGTTTCCGGAACCGTAGAAGGCGATGTTCGGATTCCCACCATTGAATACGATTCCGTTTCCGAACGAAGAAGCGATCTGTGTATCTTGAATCGTCACGTTGCCCGAGGCATTGGTCAGGTTGATCGCGTCACTGCCGACTGACGCAAACACCAAGTCATGCAGTGAGATTCCCGAAACACCATTCCCCGCGATTCCATTCCCCGTGGAGCCCACAATATTGAAACCTGCCACCTCGGTTCCCGACGCGAGCGTTACGGCCGTTCCTGTCACGTTCTGAATGATCGGCGTGGTTTGCCCTGCTTGCAGCAGATTTGGAAGCTGAACGTATCCGCCACCGGTCGTCGCCAGCTTCTCGGAGAAATTTCCCTGACCGAACAGGTGCTGCCCCGACGACAACGTGATCGGTTGATTCAAGACGGATCCGCTTTGCACGAAAATCACATTGCCACCAGCGGCCTGAGCCGCCGCGACAGACGAGAACGGATTGACCGTGGTCCCGTCTTGAATCGCAGGGACGGGACCCGACGCAGGTGCGTAGACCTGGTCGATCACATACGCCTGACCGGTCGTTGGATCGGTGGCCACCTGATTGGCATCGTTCGTTTGCGACTGGTCGACAATGACGTTGTAGTTTCGTTCGACAAACCGGAACGGAGACGGTGTGTTTCTGGTCCAACCCGTCGACGGATGATTGCTTGCGAAAGGAAACTGCATCGATAGTCCGACCATCAGATTGTCGCCGTACAGATGATCGTGTGTGTAGAGTGCCTGAGCCGTAATCGTATGATTCGCAACCCCTTCGATTCGGGCCTTGAATCCGTTCACTCCCCCGGACGAGCCACCTTCAAAGTGGTAGCCGCCCACAAAGCCGCGAACGATGTGCCGATCCAGTACGGGGCGGCCGTAACCGATTTCAGCGTCGATCCCTCGCAGGGCCGTTCCCGAATCGATGGAACGTGTGTAGAGCAGTTGATTTCCCACGAACGCTGCGTTGTTGGTCGTGTTGGAGTAGATCTGAGAAGACGTGACGGGAAGATAGATGTTGGATCGGAATTCGAACTGTTGAATCAAGCATTCGAAGCTTAGACCCACCTGCTGGAACATTCTCGAAGTCGACTGATCGGCATCATACCAGAGGCTGGCACCAGCCCAGGCATTCCGATCGTCGAAGAGGCGGCGATAACCGATCCCCAGGTTTCCCCCACCCTGAGATCGATTGGTGACAAATCCGCGGACATCGGCAAAAATGAAATGCTGATCGGTCAGCATGTACGGCATGAATTCGAGCGGCGTGATCGAATCATTTCGACCAAACGTTTTCCCTGCGAGATGGCTGGCTCGTCCCATCGTGCCGAACCCGTTGCCGATGACGTGCGGTGAGACCTGGTCGGATGTCGACGAATCTTCAAATTCCTCCGTCGCCGTCGGCCTTGCCCTTTTCCGGCGCGGCGCGGGTTCATCAGAACCATCCACGTCGAATTCCGAATCAGACAGGTCTTTGTTGGGTTTCGAAGCGGGTATGTCATCGAACACCAAGTCACCCGCCTGAACGGATCGTGGCGAAACGGCACTTCTTGTCACCAACAGAAACGACAATGCGATCATCCCCAATCGCGGGACGATCTGCATTGGCAGCAACTGAATTCGACTACTGGTCAACATCGAAAAAATTCCAGCACGTCCATCTCGATGGTGGCCTCATTCGGCCCACGTCATCCACCGATGTGATGGGTCATGCACGGACGTCACAAACAATAAAGCGCGAAGGTCAGTGCTCGGGTGATCGGCCTGCTGAACCAGAGGGCGAAATAATGCGGACAGGCACCTTCGGAGCCAGTCCCCGTTATTTCTAAAGGCTGCAACACACGACACGGGGAGATGGGCCGCGGCCGATCTTAGACGCGTTGCGAAAATCGGAGAACGTGAATGCAGCCCCTTCGACGGCAGTCTTTCTCGAAATTCAGCGAACAATCGGGAATGAGTCGAGATCAGAGATCGCGTGAATTCACGTGGAATTCAGGCAGAAAGATTCATCGGCATGAATTTCGTTGGACCGCAGCTCATCGAGTACCGAGGCATTTCACACGGACTGTGCGCAACACATCCACGGAGTTGACCGCTGAACAGCCCATGAGAAAACCGCCGTCGCCGCTGGCTCCGTGTTCAACGAAGCGGAGTTGCGGCTCAACGGCAAGGCGGCGAGGCGGCGAGGCGAAGAGGCGAAGAGGTGTTCTTGCTCGATGACGTTCACTTGTCGCCAACGACGATCACAATTGGATAGGCGTAGTAAACAGCTCCATCTTTGAGCATGGCTCCCATGCCGATCCGATTGACTCCAACATCGTCTCGGAACAGTTGGCGAACCTTGTCACCATCTCCCGGGTTCGGGAACGACACGGCCAGGATTTTTTCAACCTGCATTTCCACCTTGTAGTACTCGGTACGGACGTTTTTCAGTCCCGCATCTTCAAAGAGCTGGACAAGTTCGTCCGCCCCCAAGGCCCGCACGTGCGACGGATCTCGAAGTCGTTCAACCTGATTGAGTGCGTCGGCCTGTTCGGGTGATGACGTGAACATATCCACAACCGTCACCTTGCCGCCCGGTTGGCACACTCGCACCATTTCCGCCAGCACCGCCTTCGGATCGAGTAAATGATGGAACGAGTAACGGGTGACGACCGACGAAAACGAAGCGTCGTCAAATGGAAGAACCGTCACGTCACCGATGCGCCAATCCATGTTCGCCAACCCCTTCGAGGATTGCCGCTTTTCCGCTTGCTCGATCATGGCCGGAGTGAGATCGATTCCGGTCACACGCCGTGCGATCGCAGCGATCTCGCAGGTGATCAGCCCCGGTCCGCAGGCCACATCCAAAACCGTATCGTTGGGAGTGATGCCGGCGGTCTCGATGACCAGCCGATTCGAAGCCTCTTCGGAATGTGCGGGCAATTCCGTGAAGGGGATCGCCTGCCGCGTGAATTGATCGAGAATCATTTGCCGTTGTCGTTCTGCATCCATCGTTGGTCTCCGTCGTTTCAGTGGAACTGGTCGCGGGCCATTAGAGCGTCGACCGCGTCATCCGTCTTGAACGATCTTGACCTGAGGCGAAAATCTCCGGGTGTGACGCCGACCAGCTTCTTGAACAGGCGGGTCAAATGCGACTGGTCCGCAAACCCGGCCCGAGCGGCCACATCCACCACGGGAACTCCCACTTTCAACATCTGACGCGCATGCCGAACGCGGGCCTGAATGTGGTACGCGTGTGGAGGCAAACCGTATCGCTCACGAAACAGACGCGTCAGATGAAACGAGCCAATCCCCGCGATGGCAGCGAGATCCGACAGCGATACACTCTGCTCAATTCGCGATTCGAGATAGTCACGAACCCGCTCGATCCCCTTCGTATGTGACCGCAAACGGGGCAAATCCGACAGTCGGCTCTGGTGTAACGCAAGCCGTTTAAGAAAGTTCAACAGTCGATCGTCTTGAGCAAGTCGTTCATCGCCGTGCACAACAGCGTGATGAAGCTGACGAAAACGGGCCTTAAGTTCCGCGTCATGAAACGGCATCGGAGAAAGCTGCTGCCGAGGACTTGATCCAGTGAGTCCTTCGACCACTTCGGCCACGCGATTCACTGGAAGATACAACGTGTCGAACACCCAAACGTCATTGCCATCCGGTTGAAGCTCGTGAACTTCGTCGGGATGAAAGGCGACGAAATGATTAACGGGGCACGTGGCCATCTGACCGGTACGACGGACCTGACCAGTTCCACTTCGAGTCAGCGAGATCTGGAAAAAGTCGTGGGAATGTCGAGGCTGCGGGGCGTGCCGCCATTCCGACGACCAGGCCTCGACATCGGCCATGCACGACGTCCAGAAGACGTTGTACTTTTGTTGCGTTTTCTTCATGGACATTTCCAACCATTTTCAATCCGATTGCCACCGCCGCTTTTCGAATGGTGAGTCGGGCCCCGCGATCCGTCAACGCAATACCATCCGGTCTCTATTTTTTTGCACAGACAAGACACGAGAAGTCCCCATCTCTTTCAAGAGTGTTGGAACGGCGAACGGGTTCACGCCCCGCGACGAACCTTACGTGAATCCCAACGTTGAAATCGCGAATCATGTCGTCCATCGGCAGATTGAGCGAGAGAGCCGAGGCGAACGGTCGCTTCTTCGCGGCGACAAGACTCATTCACGATTGGCGTCGCGCATTGAGATGTGCCGTCCAATAGTGAACCGTTTTTGCAACGGCCGTAATGACGTTCTTGATCTCGCGTTTGACCGTAAATTGAGGACCGGCCGGTAAGTAAAGGACGTTCCCTTCGCGGCGAACCATGATGTTTTCGACGATGATCGCCCGCATCAGCCAGACGGCCATCTCTTCATTCTCGCAGCGAACTCCGATCCACCCCAGTGACGCGCTGGCGACAATGGGCAGGCCCGTGACCATTTGAATACCACGCCCAATCTCGGTCACGACCGCCTGATATTGTTCAGGCTCTTTTTTCACGTCTTCTGCCGAGACGGCCTCGAGCAACCGACCGCGATGCGGCGGACCGCCTGCCAGGGCCAGATCACAAAAACTGGTCCAGATTTCGTCCCAAGCGACGTTTCCATCGGTGTCATATTTCAGCCCGGCAGTCCCCATGGACTGCGAAGAAACATCTTCATAACGCCCCTGATACTCCGACGGCAGCAACGCGTTGATTCGTGCTTCTAACTCCTGAAGCTCAAAGGCATCTTCCGCCAATTGGTCGCTCGTCGAAGAACCTTCGGACGGCTGATCGTCGGAGTTGGGTTTCGCCGTGGTATCGATCAGCTGGTCTTCTCCACCATACGTTAATGCGGCATAACAATTCGCGACGAGCAAATTGACCAGAGCCGGATGCGCCAGCGTCGGTTGCACGAGCTGTGCAGGCAGGTTGCAGGTCTTCGTGACCTGAGCCAATTCCGCCTGAAGCTTGGCCAGGCTGACGTTGTCGGACACGAGCCACGGAATCACGATCAGATTTCGCAGGCCCTGACGGGCCAACGTCCGAATCGCATCAGAAACACCGGGTTGCCCACCACCGAGAAAGGCGTAAGTCACGGTGGCCAAGGGACTCGATTCGTAGATCAAGTGTGCCAGCCGCGCCAGATTGGCGTTCACCATCGGATCGGAGTCAATCTGCCCGACGACGAGAACCCCTGTGTCCGCGGGTGGAACGGCAAGTTCGTGGATCGCATCAAGGCTGATCAGCCGCAACCAGCCGCTCCATTCGATCCAGGTCAAAGGCACCGCGACGTGCACTGTTAGGGATGGCCACTTTCGCTGCGCGGCCGTGATTGATCGGGCAATGAAACCACGTTCAGGAACCGGAAGAAGGCCGCACGGGACAATGACCAGCCGACGTGTTGTCGGTTCGACCAGAGATTGAATACGTTCCAGCAGCGGTATTTCGTCGATGTCCGGCAGGCAAGCGGCCACCGGTTGGTGAAGGCGTGACTCCAGACCTTGAGCCAACTCTTCAACGTGTTGCCTGCCCCAGGCGGCACCGACGTCACGCGCGACCAGTAACGTGCCGGTTGGTATTCGCATTTGCAGTCTATCCACTCGTCGATGACGACGATTTCAGCAGTCCGTTAACGCCAGGCAAATTCTGGTGGAACGGGCGCGCCGACGACCTGAGGACGCACGACGGACCAGAACTCGCGAACCTTGGAACGTACCACATGCGATTCCATTCCGACAATCTTGTAGATCAGTCCGGCATCGTTCGGCAGTCGGCTTGCCCCTGCTGCCCACCCTTCATCGGGATTGAACACCGCGGGAATCTGCTCAAAAATCTGGTCTGCATGGTGTTTGGGGGTAAGCAGAATCACGTTGCCGAATACGTCGTAGTCTCCCATGACCCCGACCTGTCGCACCGACTTTTCGTAAGGCTGGATCACGAACTTCTCGGCGAACAGCGTTGACTGATCGGGGCGAACACCCTTGACCGTCGACGAGAGCATGTCGAACAGATAGAGTTCGCCATCCCCGTAATACTTACGACCTGCCATCAAGATTTCCGAGTACAGCAAGGTCGCGCTGGGATCGATGACGACGCGCGTCTGACTCAAGAATCGGGTGTGCTTATGGGGGATCAACGGGTCTGAGAGATACTCCAGATACGAGTCTTCATGAAGGACAATCTCTTGGATCTGCGTCGCGAAGTTCGCATCCATCTCGTGGACTTTTGTGGCCGACTGGGTGGTGACATGCGCCCGAGCGCCGGCACTTAGCGTGATCGCGATGGAATTGCGATCTCCCTGAAGGATCCCCCCGGAATTGGTGATGATGAAGACGCAGGGCATCTCCGGCATCTCCTCATCCCAGTAAATCGCGCGATGGACGATGAGCGGCGCCCGGCGATAGAGATCGGCCAGAATGGTGCGATCACCACGCCGCTCGAAGCCCATTCGCAACTCTGCGACTTTGCCGGGCGAACCCGTTGGCAACTGCTTGGGTTCATCCTGATAGGGAGCCAGCTCTGGAATCAGATGCAACGGTTTCATTTGCTGGCGGCCGAAAGATCGAGGTCAAACAGGATATTTTCGCGGATCAAGTTGACCAGTTCGGGAATCCCCTCGTTGGTCTTGCAGTTCGTGAACAAGAACGGTTTCTTACCCCGCATCATCAACGAATCACGCTCCATGACTTCAAGACTGGCTCCGACGTACGGTGCCAGGTCGGTCTTGTTGATCACGAGGATGTCCGACTGTGTAATGCCGGGTCCATTCTTGCGGGGGATCTTGTCACCGGCAGCCACGTCGATCACATAGATGAAAAAGTCGACCAGGGCTGGGCTGAATGTCAGCGTCAGATTGTCGCCGCCCGATTCAATCAGAACCAAATCGGTCTCCGGAAACCGCGATTCCATATCTTCGACCGCGGCCAGATTCATGCTGGGGTCTTCGCGGACGGCGGTATGCGGACAGGCCCCCGTTTCCACGCCGATGATGCGTTCTTCAATCAGCACCCCCTTCAGCGTGCGCTGAACGTGTTTGGCATCTTCCGTCGTGACCACGTCATTGGTGATGACGAGAATCCGGACGCCCATTTTGATCAACATCGGCGTGATCGCTTCGATGAGCGCCGTTTTTCCGGAACCGACGGGGCCACCCACGCCAACCCGCGAGATTTTCTTCATTTGCCAGTTTCCTCAATTGCGGTCTGTCAATTCATGAACATTCGAACTTTCGATTTGACATGGATCGCCGCCAGAATGTCGAGCACCGGCGCGAACGTGGACATGTCATCGAGCTGCAGATTGGCCACGCGCTGGTAGGCCGCTCCCGCCGCCTCGTTGACCTCAAACAGCAGCGCCTGCGTATCGAGATGGCTGACCTTCATCAGTCGCAGTGCCGCTCCCAGAATTGTCGACGCCACCCCATACTGATGGACGGCAAACACATCCTGTTCAGAGAGATCAAGTGACGCAAAGACGATCGCCTGTCCGATCGGATAACATCCGGGAACGGCTCCCTGCTTGATCGCCGCCAGCCAATCACTGACAAGCGGGACCGAGGGCAATGTCTGCACGGCCATCTCCGCCAGTTTACGTCCCATGCGAATCGTCATGGTGCGCATCTCTTCGCTCAGCTTGCGACTGAAGACCGCATGATCGGCGACCACGATCCGACCAAAATCGTTGGCGCGCGCGGCACGGTGCGTCTCTAAGACCGCCACGCCGTCTCCGGTTGCGGCCTGTTCGGCGGCAGTCAGCACAAACTGCCGCAGAGTCTCTCGATCATGGACAATGCGTTCCTGCACGGCCGATTCCAGCCCGCTGGAAAAGGAAAATGAGCCGACCGGCAACATGGAATCGCCGAACTGCAGGGCTCGCATGAGCTCAGAAATGCTCGGCACGGAAAAAGACGCTCCGATCAGATGACGTTTGTCAGATTGCGTTTACGAATTTCGACTCACAGTGGTTACTGAGCGTTCGCATATTGCAGGATATGCGTATGCGGCGTCGAGTTAGCGCCACCGAACAGTCGACGCGCTTCATGCGGTGCCAGGTAGGGAATGACTTCCGTCCCCGGAACGAACTCGTATGTGATACCAGAGAAGGCATGCGTTTTCATCACGGAGGCCATCACCTGTTTCGCGACGGTGAGCGGAACATAGACTTTCGTCCCTTTGACAACAGCGGGCCAATGCTGATTGCCCAACGCGTGTCCCAGTTCAAAGCATGTCTGCCAATTCGCCGGTTCCCGCTGATCAATGACCTTGGACAACTCAATCACCAGCACATCTTGTAATGCGATCCGCGCGACGGTGGCCTTGCGATTCGTCTCGTCCCAGAGCAAGAGATCGCCGTCTTGCAGTCGGCTGTTACGCTCAAGCGATAGAGCCAGTTCGATCCCCTGCGCAGTTTCCGCGCGAAAGCGATTCTTTTGCGCCTGCCACTGGTCGAGATCGAGATAATCGAACGTGGCTCCCTGAAGCAGACTTTTCCAATTGTCGTCTCGGAGATTTCCGAGGACGTTGTCTACGATGATCACAATGTTCTCCACTCAGATGCGGATGATCGTCATTTCGCCAGTCGCAGCCATCAAGCATCGCCAACGTCAATGGACGTCGGACAACGTCTGATTTATCTCGAATCGCAGGTCAATGATCTGGCCGCCACGACTATGGATTAACTGAAAAAGTACAGCTGATTAATTGCAATGTTTTTGGGTGCGGGGGCGGTCGCATGAACTCCATCGACCGTCACAGCAAACGTCTGCGAGTTCACCTGAATATCCGCCAGTGTCGAGTTTCGAACCATGTCACGCTTTGTGGCGGTTCGCGTCCCCTTGACCGGCATCACGAGGCGCTGAAGATCATACTTCTTCTTGATATCCAGATCGTGAGCGGCCTGAGACACAAACGTCACGCACGTTTTTGACAGCGCCGAACCGAAAGCGCCGAACATCGGGCGATAATAAGTCGGCTGCGGAGTCGGCAACGAAGCATTCGGATCGCCCATATTCGCCCAGTTGATCAACCCCCCTTTGATGATCATCTTGGGCTTCGCGGCGAAGAAGGCCGGCTCCCAGAGCACCAGATCGGCCAGTTTACCAGGGGCGATCGAACCGATCACGTGTGAGACCCCCTGTGCAACGGCAGGGTTAATCGTGACTTTTGAGATGAAACGAAGAACGCGAAAGTTGTCGTTGCCAGGCGTATCCTCGGGAAGCTTGCCACGGGCCTTTTTCATCGAGTCGGCCGTCTGAATGGCACGCAGCCAGTTCTCGCCGACGCGTCCCATCGCCTGCGAATCACTCGTGATCATGGAAAGTATGCCCATGTCATGGAGCACGCTTTCGGCGGCGATCGTCTCGGCCCGAACGCGACTTTCCGAGAAGGCGACGTCGGACGGGATTTTCGGGTTGAGGTTGTGACACACCATGATCATATCGAACAGCTCGGCGACCGAATTGATTCCATACGGAAGTGTCGGATTGGTCGAACTGGGCAACACGTTCGGTTCGCCCGCAATCTTGATGATGTCGGGAGCGTGGCCACCGCCGGCCCCTTCGGTATGGAACGTGTGAATGGTTCGCCCATCGATGGCGGCAATCGTATCTTCGACATATCCCGATTCGTTCAGCGTGTCGGTGTGAATCGAAACCTGGACATCGTACTCTTCCGCCACTTCGAGCGCCCGGCGAATCGCCGAAGGGGTCGAACCCCAATCTTCGTGGACCTTGAAACCGGTCGCTCCGCCCAGAACTTGTTCGATGAGCGGACCGCGTCCCGATGAATTTCCTTTGCCAAGCAAACCAAAATTGACCGGAAGCCCTTCGATGGCGCGGAACATCATCTCCAGATTCCACGGCCCCGAGGTGATGGTCGTTCCTGCAGTACCGTCCGTCGGCCCGATGCCCCCGCCCCAGAACGTCGTGATGCCGTTACTGAGAGCCGTATAAACCTGCTGCGGACAGATCATGTGAATGTGGCTATCAATGCCACCTGGCGTCAGGATCAGATGCTCGGCACTGATCGCATCGGTGGCGGGCCCCACCGCCAGACCGGGCGTCACCCCTTCCATCGTGTTGGGATTGCCGGCCTTGCCGACTCCAACGATGCGGCCATCCTTAATCCCCACGTCGGCCTTGATCACGCCCAGCAACGGATCCAAGATCGTCGCATTGGTGATGACGAGATCCAGCGCCCCGGCAGCGCTGGTCACCGTATTGTCGATCCCCATCCCGTCGCGAAGCGTCTTGCCGCCACCATAAACGGCCTCATCGCCATAGTTGCGAAGATCTTTTTCGATTTCGATATAAAGATCGCTATCCGCGAGTCGGATCTTGTCGCCCTTGGTTGGACCAAACAAATCCGCGTATTGCTTCCGAGTCATCTTGGACATCGTTTTGGCTCCCGTGATCGACGGTGACTACTTCTTCTTCGATTTGAACCCAAGGTCATGAGCGCGCTTGACCGATTCTCCATAGTTCGGTCGGTAATTGGACTCAGCCCCACCCGTCCATCCGTCGACGAGATTGGCGAAGCCGTAAATGCGCTGTTTTCCGCCCATGGGGATCAGCGTGACTTCTTTCTCATCCCCTGGTTCGAATCGAAGTCCCGTCGTGGCGGGAACGTCCATCCGCATCCCGAAGGCGGCGGCGCGATCGAATTCCAGGGCGCGATTGACTTCGAAAAAGTGATAGTGCGATCCCACCTGAATCGGACGATCACCCGTGTTCCGAACTTTCAAGGTCACCGTCGGTCGACCGGCGTTGATTTCAATCTCACCTTTTCCGAGAACCAGGCCGCCCACCGGGGCGGTCTCTTTCGGCTCTTTGTCATGCTTGGCCATGCTGCGTCTCCGTAAGTGAACCTTGGAGTGTTCGTACGCACGAAACAATCATTTCACCGGGTTGTGAACGGTGATTAAGCGACTGCCATCCGTGAAGACCGCCTCCAATTGCACGTATTGAATCATGTCGGCCACACCCTCCATGACGTCGTCGCGCGTCAAGACCTGAGCGGCGGACGTCATGACTTCTTCGAGAGTTTTCCCTTCGCGGGCACCATCCATCGCCGCCGCGCAGATCACCGCCATCGACTCGGGATGGTTCAGTTTCAAGCCTTTGGCTTTTCGCTTCAGAGCGATATCCGCGAGCGAATAGATGAGGATCTTCTCCATCTCTCGGGGGGTTAAATGCATCTCGATTCCTCCAACACAGTCTCATAGACCGAAATTGATTGCCAATCCGCACAGCATGACAATCATCCCCGCCAAGGCATGGCTGTACGAATGAAGTCCAGTGAAGTGCATCTTTTTTGTTCCCTGCAACAGGCACAGAACAACAGTCAGCATCGTCGCAATTGTCGTTACGGAAAACAGAATTGTCACCAGCAACACACCTGACAGCGAAGATTGAGCCGCCGGGTACATCAATAGTGGGATGAGCGGTTCACATGGCCCAAACACAAAAATCGTAAACAGCACCCAGGGCGTCAGACGAACCGCCACAGGTGGCTCGCTTGCCGAACTTTCCGCAGCCTGTATTGCAGAGGTATGCGGTTGATCATGATGCGCCACGTCGAGGAGGGAATGGTGATGTGAGTGATGAGCACCGCCATGAATGTGCATGTGCGGCTGATTTCGTCGCCAATAAATGATGCCCCACAACAGGTAGGCAAATCCAAACAGGATCAGCATCCAACCAACGATCCGTCCTCGTGCCTGTTCGATGAACTCGAGCCGCGTTAGCAGTTCACCTGCAGCGATTCCAATGCATCCCAGCGCGACCGAACTGCCCACATGCCCGAGCCCGGAAAGAAGTGTCACAATCACGGTCCGCCGAAGTGACCACTTACCGGCTCGTGACATCGCCACAAACGGAACATAGTGATCCGGCCCGCACAACGTGTGCGTCAAGGCAATCGCCACGGCTGCTCCACAAAGCATGACGAGATTCTGATCCACAATTCCTCATGTATATTTTTGGTGAATAGTTTGACTTCCAACTCGAGTATCGGCTCCCGAGTTTCCCAGATGGAGGCAAGCGTCTACGAATTGATCAATTGCTCGGGTTTTGTTGCGTTCCGAAAAGTCGCACATCGAGTCGATCCATGGCAATCACGATCCAGCTTGCAAGAACAAACGGAGATGTCAGGGTTGGCAAACCGAGGAGCGGGATTTTTTCCGTGAATGGAACGGACATGAGTGCACCCACAATCGGTAGCATCACAGAGCGTCGATAGAGGGCCAATCCCATCGCGGCCAGTGCGGCGTTGTATCCATAGATGCCCAGTGAAAGATTTGCCTCTGGCGCTTCATGCGAAAGTCCGGTCAACAACCCCACAAGCGAACCTATCATGGCCCAGAAGGCACATCTCCAAGAACACAATAGAATGCCGACGATGAACAAGACGCCCGTCAAGACGCTCGTCTGAAACATCACCTCGCTGATCCCACGGACGACCGCGGCGGCCATGTCCAGTTTTTCGGCCTGCACATACGGCGATGCAACGACATCAGGAATTTTGAATTCATGAGCAATATAAAGTGCAACCCATGTCGTAACGATGAATGGCGCAGTGTAACAGGGGACAGGAAGTCGTCGACTCATCGCATAAGTCAATAGAGTCGCCACGATCGAACCAACAAGAATCAGCCCGAATGTGAGAAGTTGCGGCTGCTCGCGAGCAAGTAACGCGATTCCCACCAATGCCGAGTTAAATCCATAGATTCCGTTACGTATCTCGTCACGGTCATAGTCAAGCACATATGCCGTGACCGTTCCGATGACAGAACCAGCAACCGCCCCGGCCGCGACGAGCGGGGAAACAAGTGCAATTCCGGTGAGAAAGAAAGCACCAGTCAGGGGACTTCCCTGAAACATGATTTGACCCAAGCCCGTCAGCGGGACATACCAGTCCTGGAAGACGGAATTGGATTGCTGACCTTGTTCTATCGATACAGACTCGACAGCCATGAGCGCATCTCGCTGGGAGAATTTTGAACGGTGATTTGCGACCAAAATCTCGTTGCAGAGCCAATTGCGTGATCACGCTATCCCTCACCCGCCGCATTGTCAAGGAGATCTGTTCTCGGCTGCCGCACTCAATCAATCTAATTCTGTTTCCGTCCGAAAGAAGAATACGAAATTTCCGTAAATACGCCGACGCCTCTGACAGGGTGACCCGCACTCGATTCATTGAATTCATCTGACGAGGCACGTCATTCTAAAGAGACAAACACAGCGCGCGCGCCAGTGCGCATTGTCACGATTCCGTGAACACGATGATCCACCCCTGTACGTCGGCTTATCGATGGCTTGGAGAGATTCAGTGCAGCAACACAATATATCGCTGACTTCAATACGACGAACGTATTGATGACGACACACGTGACATTAAAGAGACCTCTTTCATGAAGACCGCTTAGACACAGAATCGAGAGCCTCTTTGGCGGGATAGACTTGATGGTCGACACGCACTGCGAGCCCGATTGAATTCCTGTCGATTTGATCTACGGATGGAATATGGGAGGACTTTGCGGCCAGGAGCGATGCACAATCCCACAATAATAGCGATTGTGCTCAATTTCACGGAAAGTCTGGGTCGATGGAAAAGATCTGACCGCATGTCTCAGTCATGCCTCTCTACCGAATTTACTCGCATGAAACGCCACTCTCTCTTCCTTGAAGAAGCTGGAGCGCGGAATGAAGCCTCTTCACGCCGGACTTCTCTTTACCATTCTCTGTGGGTTTGGATTGCAGCAGGCCTGTGCTGAAAAAGCCGCGCGGGTGAAACTCGTTTCGTCATCGACCGACGAAGATTCGACCTTCGACGAACACGAAGACGAATCCTTCGGGGACGACGGCGGTTCTGACCCGCTCGATGGCGTCGAGAGCAGCGGCTCGGATCGCGTCCCAACTATCTTCGCCTTGGGAACAGCGACGGGCGACGTGTCCTGCGCGAAATTCGCCGGTTGCTGCGATGGTTGCGATCCTTCGGGCTTCAAATACACCTGGGCACCTGATCGATGGGCTAAGGTTGGGGCGGCCGTGCGGGCTTCGTTCAATTCCCAACCGGCTTCGGCCCCGGGGATCGGCGGAAATTACTTCACCGTTAACAACGCCCGGCTTCTGACCAGCGGCCAGATCACTGACTCGCTGGGCTTCGAACTAAACTCCGATGTCAGCCTGGCCCAGTCGGCCAGCCCCACATCATTGGACCTGCCCAGCACATTTAACCTTCTGGACGCGATCGTCAAAGTCGAAACCAGCGACTATTTCCATGTCTGGGCAGGGCAATTTCTGCCTCCCTCAGACCGCTCGAACATTGACGGCCCCTTCTATATCAATGGCTGGGACTTCCCGTTCGTCTCGAACTATCCGGCCATCTTTCAAGGTCGTCAACTCGGTACCGCGTATTGGGGCCAGTGGGGTGGTGGCATGCTCAAATGGAGCGTCGGGGCCTTCAATGGGACCGGAGCCACCTTGCAGTCGCCTTATACCAATCCACCGAATAGTCCTCCGAATGCGAGTGGCAATATCCAGGTCGACGCTCGGGTGACGATCAACTTTCTCGACCCGGAACCGGGTTATTACCACCAAAGCTCGTACTACGGGCAGAAAGATATCCTGGCCATCGGCTTCGTCGTACAGGCTCAGAACAACGCTCTAGGCACGGCCGCAAACCCCGCGAACTTTACTGGCCTGAGCATGGATGCGCTGTTCGAAAAGAA
Source organism: Schlesneria paludicola DSM 18645 (assembly GCF_000255655.1). Classification (NCBI taxonomy): domain Bacteria; kingdom Pseudomonadati; phylum Planctomycetota; class Planctomycetia; order Planctomycetales; family Planctomycetaceae; genus Schlesneria; species Schlesneria paludicola. Next base: position 3,204,356 of record NZ_JH636435.1, read on the forward strand.
GCTCGACAACAATGGCGTGTTCACGCTCGAAGGTGCCCTTTATCGTTACGACAACCAGAACCTGGCCACCAGCAGTCAGCAAGGAGACAGCGGGTTTGTCTATGTTGGATATCTGATTCCCCAAATCATCTCGATCGGGTCAATCAACGGCCGCCTGCGACCTTTCACTCGGTATCAGAGATACAACCGGGATTTTCTGGCGGCGTCGACAGGGCTTTACTCGCAAGGACTCGATATCGGTACCGAGTACGTCGTCAATGGCCCGAACGCACGCCTGACGGCAACCTGGAGTGAACGTGATGTGATTGGCAGCAACCGAATTCAACTGTTCACTCTGGGAGCGCAGTTGATCTTTTGAGGCAAGAAGATTTGCGACGTGCGGATGGCGTGCGTCAGACGACATGTTTATTGTGATCTGAAGGACACACCCCTGCGTTGTCCTATCGCCAAGTCCAATAACGCTCGTTTTCTTTGCGGATCCATCGCTTATGGAAGTCACGCTGAAACCTGTCACGAATTTGACGCCTCGGTACTGGGTCGTCGGGTTCGTGTTGGTCCCGTTTCTGCTTCTGCCGATTCCCTGGTGGGTGAAGCTGATTGGCTGCATTACCCCGATCGTGCTGGCGGGCACGTATCGGATCTCGACGATTGAAGGCGACAAATTTCGGACGCAACTTTTTCTCGGGTTCGTGCCGCTGAAGCCGCAAAAGTGCAACCTGCCCGCAGTGCTGTACATCGAAACGAAATACAACGCACTGGGAGCGGGATTCGGAACACTCCTGCTATTGGGGCCGATGCAGTATGTCTTTTCCACGATCTTCGACATGTTGATCCCGGCCTTGGGCGGCGCGTATGAAATCTGGTTGGTCACGGCGAAAGGTCGCGAAATCGTCGCTTGGCAGGGATTTAACCAAAAATTGTTCGAAGAAAATGTGGAACTTCTGACCGCACGAAGTGGCGCCGAATTGCGAGGCCGCACACAGTAAACAACGGTTTGCGCCTCAAGGGATGACGGATGAAGTTTTCGAATGATACGTTGGCAAAACGCCAGTGATATACGGAAAAGAATGTGCGCCCGCGATATTTCAACAGACCTCATTCTGAGTAAAAACGGCCATCGCAGGGCGAACCTTTTCATTTTGTGAGGTGTCTGCCTTCTCCGTTGTTGTGCCGACGGACATTTGTCGTGCCCTGCCCCGATCGTCGCGTCCCACGATGGCGAATTGACGGTATGGAGGTGGCGCTGCATACTTCCGCTCGCTCCAGTCCCGACCCCGCCGCCTCGCTCAGGTTCGTATATTGTCTCTCGATTCCCTCCCCCACGATCTACGAGCTTCGCGTCATCGAGCAGGCAGCTTTGCCGAACTGTTGATTGTCGCGCTGCCGATGGTTTTGAGTTCCAGCACGCAATCGATGATGCATGTCGTCGACCGCGTCTTTTTAACCTGGGACTCCAAGGAATCGGTCGCCGCCGCACTTCCGGCGGGGATTCTGTTCTGGTCATGCCTGAGCCTGCCGATGGGTATGGTTTCCTACATGAACGCCTTCGTCGCCCAATACGAGGGGGCTCGCAAACCGGACCGTGTTTCCGCATCGGTTTGGCAAGGGATTTATTTCTCGCTGGCCTGCGGCGTCTTATTGATGATTCCCGCCATCTGGTCGTCAAACATCTTTCGATTCGTAGGTCACACGGAAGAAATCTGGCCGCTAGAAGCAACTTACTTTCGCTGGCTTTGCCTGGGTGGTGCGTCGGCGATTCTTCCCGCGGCTCTGGGCTGCTTCTTCAGCGGACGCGGCCAAACGATGACGGTGCTGCTGGTCAACGCGTCCTCTGTGCTGGTGAACGCGGGGCTCGACTGGGCTCTGATTTTTGGAAAAGGCCCCTTCCCCAAACTGGGGATCGCAGGAGCCGCCATCGCCACCAATTTGGCCAACGTCTACGCGACGCTGTGTTATGCCGGCTTACTGTACTGGTACTCGGTGCGCGGCCCCTATCGCTTCTGGGCACATCGCCGCTTCGATCGAGAGTTGATGACGGACCTGTTCCGATTCGGCGGCCCGAGCGGATTGCAGATGTTTCTGGACGTCGCAGGGTTTACCGCATTTATCATGATCATTGGCTGGATTGGCCCCGGTGAACTGGCCGCCTCCAATATTGCCTTCAATCTGAACACGCTGGCCTTTACGCCCGTCATCGGCGTCGGAATTGCCGTGTCCACGCTGGTGGGACAACGGATCGGCGAGGGTCGACCGGAACTGGCTGCCCGTTCCACCTGGAAGGGATTCATCCTGGGCGGTGGAATCATGCTCGCTTGCGGCTTCGTCTACGTCTTCTTTCCGCAGGTCCTGCTGATCCCTTACGCCATGTATGCCGACGACCAGGACTTCCATGCGACACGTGAGATTGTGGTGGTTTTGCTGCGGTTTGTCGCGCTCTATTCGTTCTTCGATGCCATGGCCATCATCTTCGGATCGGCGGTACGAGCCGCCGGAGATACGGTCTTTTCCATGGTCGTCACCTGCGCGTGTGCCTGGGGAATTCTGGTCATTCCCACCTATCTGACTTGGAAGCTCTACAAGCCAGACCTGCTGGCAAGCTGGGGATGGTGCTCGCTGTATGTGATCGTGCTGGGTTTCGCCTTTCTGGGACGATTTCTTAGTGGACGCTGGAAGACAATGTCGATTATTCATCGGAAGGGATCGACGCCCGATTCTCCAACATCCAACGACTCATCGTCGCCCACTGTATTTTGCCAAGCTTCGCAGGATTGAAGTCCTTGTCGAGGCCGGCGAGCAAGTGGTCCCCTGGTGTTAAGGTTTGAAAAGTACTCGTCATCCGCGAGAGACATCACGATGGCCACCACGCTCAGTTCGCATCATGCCGTCTACGTGGGAAGTTTTGACCCACTGACACTTGGCCATGTGGACATCATCAAGCGTGGCGCAGCAATTTTTGATCGGCTGACCGTCGGCATCGGGATCAATCCTGACAAGAACCCGCTATTCACCGCAGACGAGCGCTTATCACTGATGCGTAACGTGTTACAGAAACAGACGAATGTCGAAATTGAGTGTTTTGAAGGGCTGACGGTTGAGTTTATCCGACACTGCGGTGCCCGCGTCCTGTTGCGAGGCGTGCGAACACTGACGGATATCGAAACCGAATTCACGATGACGCTCGCGAACCGGGCCCTCGATCCGGAAATCGATACTCTGTTCCTGATGGCCAGCGAGAAATACACACACGTCTCAAGCACGCTGATTAAGCAGATTGCGCAATTGGCGCAAGGCACCGCATTGAGCAAACTCAAGGAGTTCGTGCCTCCAGAAGTCGTCGGCCCGCTCCTACAAAAGTACGAACGAACCCGATAGCGGGCGTCACTTGTCGAGTGCGGCACATTCAAGGTCTCGGTTGAACCGTCTCTGCCATCCCACCTCGCGACAATCCGATTGACCGTCTGTTGCGGCACGGACACCCTTCGCCATCTTAGCTTGCAGGCCGATCCCTCATGCTGCTTGCGATCCGCGCCCATTGTCGCGTCGTGGTCGGAATCGAGCCGACGAAGCAAGTCCCTGTCGCTCGTCCGCCCTGTATCCCTTGTGTCTCGCATCGGGGCCAGTGACGCCAGTGGGTTAAGTCTGCTCATCTGGCACCGCCCTTCATGGCAGCCTGCTTCTTGGCGTGATGATGACCAGCGTTGACCGCTTGGTACAGTTCTCCCCGTGATCGCAAGCGTCGCTCTTCGTCACACCAACTGGCCTGAATTGCCCGGCATTCCTCCGCGATCTGCTCCAGTGACGGCAGATCGCTCGCATCCTTGCGCCGTCCGTCGCTAGATTCACGCTCCAATAGCGCCGCGAACTCTACATCGAAATTGACTGGCTCGGTCGGTAATTGCGATAGGGTCATCATTGAGCCACCTCCATTCCCAGCAACTCGCTACGCGTCATGAGTGGCCGCAAGGCTACCGTCCAGAAATCTGGCCGTAGCAGTTTGTGCTCACGGGCAAAGTTCTCGCGGTTCTGAATCTCCAAGGCTTCGTCGTAGGTTAATTCCAAACGGGCACCGATCGGAACGCAGGATGGATCGGCTGGACGGTCTGCCGGTGGCATGTCACGGACGAAGAAAACTGCGGCGTTCATCGCCATGCACGACCATCTGTTTTTCTGATGGGTGAACAGCAACTGGTTCAATTCCCTCGCGAACTTGACCGCCAAATCCAATGGCAGACCTTGGAGGACGTCACTAGGTACGGAATCAATCCGCTTCGGCGAAAACTCGTTGTACATCTTGATTTCGAGGACGGCGCAAACCGGCCCCAGCCGCTTCAAAATGCTCTTCTCTGTCGCGAATCTGCCCCAGTCACCGGGAACGGAAATAGACGATGGGCGCAATGGCATTGGGAAAGCCTCTTTCATGTGGCAGACAACAAACAAAAAACGCGTAGGCTTCGTCAGGGCGCACCGGTAGCGCAGAAAGGTTGCGTACGGCTTGGCCCGCTCAAACGAAACGCGATGCAGTAGGCACGCGTAAGCCAGGTCTCTGGCTCGCGGCATGAAAACGAAAAACCCCTCGCGGATTGCTTTGTCTGCCACAACGAATCGACCGCGAGGGGTCGGAAAGGCGAATCAAATTGTATTGCGTGAGTTAAAACGCTCTCGCTTCGTTGTGGCGAGAGTCAGATTCATCGCGAGTGATGTCGTTATCAAACTCGTTTTATAACAACGAAACCATTTTCGAGCATTGCAATTTGAACTACTCCGAGTGAATCGCTTTGCTTCCCGCATGGCTAGAAACGAATGCACTCCCGAGCAGCTTGAGCAAATTGCGGCCGATCTGGTGCGCGCGAGCGAAACGCTAAGGTCAGTGGCAGCGGAAATGCGTGACGCCAATATGCCACACATGCTGATTCATTCGACGATGTACCAAAACGTCCATCTGCCCGCGACGATCGAATTCTCAATGAAGGTCCAGCTCGATTCCGTTTCCCAGCTTCGCTCGTTTGTTGCTGGCACGAAATCACGTGTTGAGGCCCGTGGGGAATACCACGCAAGCCAGAAGATTGCCGAAGGCCAGAAAGCGGCAGCAGCCAAAAAGCCGTGGCCGAAAAAGGCCGTGAAGAAAAAACCTGCGGAGTGAACTTTTTGTTTCTCAAGTCTCGATCTATGCGCGCGCCTCACAGGTCGTGAGTGGACGTGTTCGACGGTTATTTAGCGGCATCTTGAGAGTCATCTGGCAATTCTGCGATCTCGATTTCTTTGGCACGGAACCGCGCGTCGTCACCTAATTTGAACGAGATTCGCCCAGACTTCGGTCCAATCGCGTGTTCGACATCAAGCGTGATGACGCCATTCTGACGAACCGTGAAATGATCACCGTTCGCAGTGATCATGATTTTATTCCAATCTCCCCGTTTGACAGTCTTCGAGATCAACTGTCGAAAATTCTCGTCCCCCTCGCCAAAGCGTGGGATATCGTCATTCCATTCGTCCATGAGTTCACCGGTTGCCCAATCGCCAGTCAGGATCTGCATGCCTTTCATCTCATTCTTGATATTGCGAAAGAGGATACCCGAATCTGGTCCATCGTCATTCCGCTCACGCTGCTCACCGCATGGCTCCTCCTCAGCAAGCCGCGAACAACAGACGGTCGATCACCAAACGTGGCCCGCTCGCTTAAATTCGTGCGTGTGATTACGGCGTTTTTTCGGCATACTGTGGACCGCTTTAAATGAAACGCACTCGCCTTCACAGACGCTCGCATTTTTTGGCAAGTCCATTCAGCACGGGATCATCAAAAATATTCGCCTCCTCACCAGAATCTGTGGATGAATTCTGGTTCTGGCAGCTTTCCAAGTTGATGGTACAAAGCGATTTCGATCGCTTCATAGGTGCGAAAACCATAAGCTTTTTTGGTAGTCAGTTTCGCCTTATTGTTGAATCCCTCGACGACACCTGCGGAAATCGCTCCCCGCGCTCGGAACCAGTTGAGAATTAGGTTGCGATGGTTTCGCAGCATGCGAGCGACCCGCTTCATCGGTTCCAGGCGAGACCGCATCGTTCGAGCGCACCATTCGTCGAGAAACTTCCCAGCCCAACCTGCCGAAGCGTATTCCCAGAACCGCTGAAACTCTTCTCTCAACAAGTGCGATCTCACCGAACGCAAATTGTATTTCATCAGTTCCGCCAGCTTCACGACTTGCTTTGGAGTGAGATTCGCAGGGCGTTTCAACAGGCACCAACGTGAATGTTTCAGAACGGGCTC
>NZ_JH636435.1:3211023-3272382 GCF_000255655.1 Schlesneria paludicola DSM 18645
TGGACGACCACAACCTGAGCAGATCGGGCGACTGTTTCGGCGGCTCTGAATACTGACCTCGATCGCCAAATCGTCTCCTTTCCCGCAAAATGCGATGGTTCCATAGACAAATGACTTGTGTTTCTCGACGTGGTTGAGGATCGTTTTCAATTGCATCCTGTGTGTCCCGGTGACGTTTTAAGTGTGGTAACTCAAATCGTAACCGCTGGATCACAGGATGCATTCCTTCTATCAAAGGATTCGCTCAGCCCCTTCCGCCATCGCCTTCGCATCGCCCTCACACCTGCAGTGGCGATCGAAGGCGATGGCGGAAGGGGCGACACCCTTTTGCCGAACCTGAGCGCAGCTCATCTTCAAACGATCCTTACTCACCCACAGAAACTGGTGACGAACCAAATATTCTTACTACAATCAATAATCTCACATGAACTTGTTTCTTCAATCTCTGAAGCGCAATTAATTTCAAGCCGAGAAAATCCGTCTAGCAATATTGGAGTAGAACTTACTGTGCTTTATGGGGTACCGATCTGACATGAAGCACGAATTTGACGAGCTATAGAGCCTCATCATGATCGTTGGAATCATTGCAAGATGTGCATCAGCCTTACCGCCTTGAACTCGCAGATACCGGCCAGATTCGTCCAGCAACGCCAAAAGAGTTGGATCGTCTTTCACTGCATTAACGAGGCCGGTATGTGATGCGAACGCCTCCGCAATGGAGTTCGGCGCGCTGCATCGAATCAGGATCTCTTTTGCAACCTGTCGCGAGTGCTCTTTGCCCGAACTGGTTCCAGCCAGTCCAACGAAAAACACGTTCGCACGCGCCCCCCTGCTCGTCACGAACCTTTTTTGGGCAACTACAACATGCCGTTCAGATCCCCATCGCCTTCAACTTTGAGCGGGCCGCGCGTGACCGCGTCAAAATCTCGTCCGGCGTTTCGACAGGCTTCGATCTTTGGCTGATCCGATCTTCGGAATTCAGTCGTGTCAGAAACCGAGCAATCGCTTCGGTCGACGTTCGACGCTTACCACCCACAAGGACGGACTCCAGCACGATCCCACGTGAGCCGCGCGTGGCGTGGCGGTAAAGCGTCTGTCGGGAGATCTTGCCGCCAGGGAATTCATCGGCGGCACAGGAAATCGAAACCAGATTCTCATTCAACATACGACGGTCGCATCCTCGATGGGACTCGACTGGCTCGATACCCGAGCAGAGCGTTGACGTGACCAAGCAAATGAGGAACGCAGATCCCGCTGGCTTGGTTGCGGGTTTCAGAGGATCGCGGTTTGACAGTTCGGGCGTGAATGTGACAACTCGCGACAGAAAAGTGAATAGTCTCGTTTCAAGCAATGCCATTAGTGATTAACCCGTAAAGATTAACGTTTTTTGACAACATGCAATTCCGCAAATCAAGAGCGATTGCGTCTGAAACTCACTTCAAGCCTTGCTGGGCGGTGACGGTTCAGGCGGAATGGCCAAGTGCGCGCGATTTTCCAGCCCCCACCCAGCCCGATCAGCCCAAATCCGGTATACCGGATTGTGGTCGAAATACTGTCGTAAGTCGTTATTTCTCGTGACAAAATGTTACAGATTGCCACAAGACCCGATTTCAGATAAACTCTACAAAATAGGTGCTTTCGACGGCGAATTTGCCTATTTTGAACGAAGCCAGGATGGCTAAGTTCGTTTTTGCAAGGATGCTATCGATGAGCGCTTCATTTGTACGCTCGGTCGTTCCGTATACGCACGTCGAACAACTGCGTGAGGCGCGGGCGATCCTTGGTCTTGAGGGCGAGGCCCTGATCGAGCTCTCGCGGAAACTCGATTCCCGCATTTGTGATGCGTTGACGCTGCTTTCCAATTGTCGTGGCTGCGTGATCGTCACCGGCATCGGCAAGGCCGGGCTGATCGGTCAGAAGATCGCGGCCACCCTGTCTTCGACCGGCACGCGAGCCTACTTTCTGCATCCGACAGAAGCCTTGCACGGCGACCTGGGCTGCGTGGGCTGTGACGATGTCTGGCTGATGTTTTCGAACAGCGGCGAAACCGAAGAACTGACTCGATTGTTGCCCATCATCCGGAATCGTGAACAGCCCATCATTGCGATTACGGCCTGCGACACGAGCACGCTGGGAACCCAGGCTGATGTGACAATTTGCATGGGTCGACTGATTGAGGCGGGTGCTCACGGGTTAGCTCCTTCGACCAGTACGACGGTCATGCTGGCGCTCGGCGATGCACTGGCGCTCGTACTCAGCCAAATGAAGCAATTCACACCTCAGCAATTTGCCGCGTTTCATCCCGGGGGAAGCCTGGGACGCCGACTGGCCTCGGTGCAGGACGTCATGCGTCCTCTGGATCAGGTTCGCGTCGCGCACGAATCAGCCACCATTCGCGAAGTCTTCGTGAAAAAATCACTTCCAGGTCGACGCACAGGAGCAGTCATCCTGATCGACGACGAGGGCCGATTGGCGGGGTTGTTCACCGACAGCGATCTGGCTCGCCTGCTGGAACAACGACGCGACGATCAGATTGATCGCCCCATTTCGGAAGTCATGACGCAGCAACCACTGACGGTTGGTCCGCATGCAATTCTGGAAGAAGCGTTGCAGGTGCTCGGCGCGAAGCATGTCAGCGAATTGCCGGTCATTGATGACGAACGGCGTCCTCTGGGAATGGTCGATATTACCGACGTGGTCGGACTGGCCAAAGACTCGAAGCCGAGTTAACGCAATACCGCACTGACGCCGAACCCGCCTTTGTCATCACTGGTTCATCATGTTTCAACGATTGGTCTTTACGCTTGCGACCGCAGTCAGCCTGACCGGGCTGTACGCGCTGTATACGCTCGCGATGCGACCGATTGTCGTCATTCCGATTGCTCCCGAGCAGAACATCGAAAATCACGAGCGAGCCGAGGATGAACTGCCCTCGGACACCAATCGCGTCGCGGAATCCTACCTGCCGCGAAAGAAGTGGGCCGCAAACGCGCAGCATACTTTGCGCGTCGATCAGGCCTACATCTACACGGACGATTGGAAGCCCGATGAAGAGAACAGCAAGAAGATTCAATTCAGTCCTTTTGCCATGGTCTGGTTAACGACGGGCGAAGACGGCAAAGAAGCCGCGTATTCGATTTCGAGCGATTCGGCGCAACTGGAATTCGCCTCGAATCTCGATATCAAATCCGTTTCCACAACGCCGGGACGAGTCGTCCGCGCAAGACTGATCGGGGATGTCAATATCTTGGGCCCGAACGGACTCGAGATCAATGGACGTGGCTTCATCTTCGATGAAGAATCGCTGATGCTTCAGACGTTTAATCCCGTCACGTTTCGCTTCCAGTCGAACGAAGGTTCGGCCAGCCGCATGGAGATGAAGCTGATTGCCGGGGAAGGCAAGCCAACATTGGATCGTCCCCACATCAGCGGGGTCGAGTCGATCCGGTTGATTGCCGCCCCCAACGGAAATTCTCCCAAAAACCACCTCGTCAGCTTGAAGGTTTTTCTCCCGCCGGAACAGGCACAGTACTCGCCGGTAATCATTCGCTGCGCCAGCGACATGGTCTATTCCTTCAGAACGAACACGGCCGTCTTAAGCAAAGACGTGCGTGCCTGGAGCGTGAAAAAGAAATCCGCGGAAGAAATGCGGGACAAGCGAGATCGGCCAGACAATTGGCTGACGTGCGAAACACTGACCATGAAGTTTCGTCCTCGCAAATCGCCCGTCGTCAACAACTCGGGAAAAAGTGAGCCGGACGTATTCATCGCCCCGACCAGCGATCCCGGCTATCAAAAACCAGAAACGGATCTGGAGTTCAATTCGTTCTCGGCCGAAGGCCCGCTGGTGATCGTGAATTCGACGTCGCAGGGGGTTCAAGCCAAGATGACTTCCCTGAGCTACAATGCGGACGCTCGAATCGTCGCCATGACATCCCTCAACAGCCAAAGGGCTGTGGAAGTCCAGCGTAAAGACTCGAGATTGCTTTCCCCAGAAATCGAGGCCCGTCTCAGTGAAGCGAACGAATTAGAATCACTGGTTTGCCTCGGCGCAGGAAAATTGGAGTTCTTCGACGAGAATACGTTGCACCCCACGATGACCGCCAACTGGGAAAAACGGCTGCGCAAGTCGTTCGACCCTGCTACGCAGTTTGATCTGATCGAACTCGATGAGAAGGCCCAGTTCGTTCAGTATGGAGAGAGATTCGGGCTGGGTGCAGAACAAATCAAAATCTGGCTCGCCCCGATCAAGATGGGCATCGCGTCGATGAACGCGAATCAGAACCAATCCTCCACGATGCCCAATCCGGAACCCAAACGGATGTTTGCCACTGGCGATGTTGCACTACGTCATCCGCAGATGGAACTGAATACGCGAGAATTGGATGTGATTTTTGACGAACCGGTCCGAGCATCCTCCGCGCGGCGCGATCGAGAATCTCGTAATCAACTGCGACTCGCAGGTTTCACCGCCAAGCGTTCTGAGATAGCGAAGAGAAATCCCCCGCCACGAGCCGCTCCAACAACCGCCCCCAATCGTGGACCATACCGACAGGCCTTTGCGAACGTCCCCATCGAAAGTGATCGTTCACTAGGTCCGGCCGTCGACATTCCATTCGATTCCGCAACCATTCCAGCACCCCCAAGGGCGACCACCAAGAAAAACAACTTCGATAGCCAGGAACCGTGGGAAGTCTCGGCGGATCGCATCGAAGGTCACGTCAGGCTGATTCCTGGTACACAGAAATTCGAGCATCTCGTAGTCCATTGCAGCGGCAAAGATGTTCAAGTCGCGAGAAAAAGCGAGTCATCAAATGAAAAGCCACTGAGGATCATCGGTCAGCAGATCGAATTGGAAGCCGAATCGGAACAGAATGTCATCGCGCATGTCCTTGGCGAACCAGCACAAATTGCGGACGAACGATTCACAATCGAAGGTCACGACATCCACTTGGACCGAGCTGCAAACCTGGCACGCGTCGAGGGCAAGGGGCGATTGTGGCTACCTGTTCCCGCCGATGCCAAGCTTCCCGGACTCGACGATGCGACTTCGCGCGAACTGGAAGTCCGCTGGAAGGAATCCATGAAATTCGATGGACTCAATGCGCGATTCTATGGCACGATCGTGGCAAAACTGGGTTTCGCCAAAATGCACTGCGAACAAATGGGCGTCCAACTGACCAAACGTCTTTCCTTTCAAGACGCACAACTCGAATCCACTCCCGAGATCAACTTAATCCGCTGCCAGGACAAGGTCTGGTTTGAACACGCGATCTATGCCAAGAACAAACAGACGGATGTCTTCCGCGGCGATGTCGGCGAGTTTGTTTTGCGACTGGCCACCGGTGCGGTCGAAGCCACGGGCCCCGGTAACGTTTATGCCTGGCGCCGCAAACAAATCGATAGCGGAATTTCGGCTCGAGAGACCATCCAGGCGAACCGGCCTATTCCGACCGAGGTCACGACCTGGGACTACACCCACGTCAAATTCAATGGTCAGCTCATGGGAACATTCAGCGGACTCAATCAGGGCGAATCCAATCGCCAGAGCGTCACAATCGAGGAACGCGTTGAAGTCACGTACGGCCCTGTGGAATCACCGAACGAGCGTGTCGATCCGGATCACCTGCCTTCGATGGCCGGCAACATGCACTGCCATCGCCTGGAAGTCATTAATCGGGAAGGAGCGGATCGCTCGAGCACCAAGAATCTGGAACTGATCGGACGAGGCAACGCCGAAGTCGAAGGACAGGTGAACGGCCAGAGTTTTACTGCGTCTGCGGACGAAATCATTTATGACGGCTCCAAAGGCTTCTTCATTCTCCGCGCGCGGGGTCGGCAGAATGCACGCGTGACGGGGATCGGCGCCGGACGTCAAGGCGGTCAGGGCCAGGAAATTCACTTCAACCCCGATCCCAAACATCAGATTCTGCGCGTCGACCGGGCCTCATCAGGCCAGATTTCGCAGTAACGAAATCTCGCAGTACGCCGAGTCGCCGGCATGGCTCGACAACCTCTTTGTCGTCGTCTACCGTCGCAGGCGGTATGATCAGCCGAGTCGCTCGCTGGCCCGGGTTTCAACACCGCTTTCCATAAGTGCTGCCATGAACCAATCGTTTCAACATCACCTTGATCAGCAACTGAACGAAATCCGCAAAGCCGGAACATACAAACAAGAACGCGTGATCTCGACGCCGCAAGGTACGCTGATCCGTGTGGGCGATGGCCGTCCCGTGCTGAACTTGTGTGCCAACAATTATTTGGGCCTGGCGCAGCATCCTGCGATTCGCGCCGCGGCGCAGCGGGGGCTTGATCAGTGGGGATACGGACTGGCGTCGGTTCGGTTCATCTGCGGAACACAGGTCCTTCACAAGCAGCTTGAAGATCAGTTGTCCGCGTTTTTGGGCACCGAGGACACGATCCTGTATGGATCGTGCTTTGACGCCAATGGCGGACTGTTCGAAACGCTGCTGGGTGCAGAAGACGCCGTGATTTCCGATGAATTGAATCACGCCAGCATCATCGATGGCGTGCGGCTGTGTAAGTCACAGCGTTACCGATACAAGAACAACGACATGACCGACCTGGAGGCGCGACTTCAGGAAGCCGCCGCCGCAAAGGCACGTTTCAAATTGATTGCCACTGACGGCGTATTTTCGATGGATGGTACGATCGCAAATCTGCCTGCGATCTGCGAATTGGCCGACAAGTACGATGCGCTCGTCATGGTTGACGACTCGCACGCCGTCGGCTTCACGGGCCCGACCGGCCGCGGAACCCACGAACTGCACGGCGTGATCGATCGCATCGATCTGCTGACGGGAACGCTCGGCAAGGCGTTGGGCGGTGCGAGTGGCGGTTATACCAGTGGACGCAAAAGTATCATCGAGTTTCTGCGCCAACGCTCGCGTCCCTATTTGTTTTCCAACACCCTCGCCCCCATGATTGCGGCCGGTTCCGTGGAAGCCCTCAAATTGCTGACGCAATCCACCGAACTACGTGACAAACTGGCAGAAAACACGGCCTTCTTCCGCGCGGAGATGACCAGTCGCGGCTTCACCATTCCCGCCGGGACTCATCCCATCGCGCCGGTCATGCTGGGCGACGCCGCACTCGCCACGAAAGCCGCCGAATTGATGCTGGCCAAGGGAGTTTACGTGATCGGGTTCAGCTACCCTGTTGTCCCGCTGGGCAAGGCCCGCATTCGCACACAGGTCTCCGCCGCGCACTCCCGCGAGGACCTTGAATTTGCCGTCAAATGCTTTACCGAAGTCAAAAATGAACTTGGCTTGTGATTCGTCTACAAACGCGATTCGTCAGATTACCACGCAGAGCCACTCCCTATGCTGAAACATCGTTTGCTACACCCCGAGATTACCGAAGTTCTGGCACGAGCCGGACATCACGCGAAAGTGTTGATCGCGGACGGAAACTATCCCGCTTCGACAGCGATTGGCCCCAATGCGCGGCTGGTCAGCCTGAACCTCGCTCCCGGACTGGTCACGGTGTCACAAGTCCTGGAAACGTTGCTCACCGCCATTCCCGTCGACGAGATCAACACAATGGGAATCCCGTCCGACGATCCGTACGCCCTGAAGGGAGATCCCCCCGCCTGGACGGACTATCGCCGAATCGTTTCGGCCGCGGGACTCGATGTGAAACTGACTCCGATCGACAAGTGGCAGTTCTATGACGCGGTCGCCTCACGCGATCACGTCCTGACGATTCAGACCGCCGATCAGCAGTTGTGGGCCAACGTCCTACTGACGCTGGGCTGCCGCACGGACTGACCATTTTCGAATCTCTCTCAGCAAAGACTCGGCATCCCATGAAAAAAGCGGCGACAGCACCGGATTCGGTGCGATACTGGTTGTTCAAATCCGAGCCATCGGCTTTTTCGATTGAGCATCTGGCGAAGGCAAAAAAGCAGACCGCCCCCTGGGATGGTGTCCGCAATTATCAGGCACGGAATTTTCTTCGCGACGATGTGAAAGTCGGCGATCGTGTCCTGTTCTATCACAGTCGCGAAGAACCACTGGGGGTGTTCGGAACGATGTCCGTCGTAAGAGCTGGCTATCCCGATCACACGGCGTTTGATCCTGAAAGCAAATACTACGATCCCTCCAGCAAGGCCGATCAGCCGCGCTGGATTATGGTGGATGTGAAACTGGTACAAACGTTCCCTGAACCGGTCACTCGCGACATGCTCGCCGAAGACGCGGTCACCTCAAAGATGCTGGTCATGAAACGTGGAATGCGGCTGTCGATTCAACCCGTCACTGCAGAAGAATGGCAAGCCGTACACCGACTGGCTGGTGTGAAAGATTTGATTGAAGTGAAGTGATGTGATGGTTGGAGTTTTGTTCTCGCGTTTTCTCGTCTCGAACAGGAGGGCGACCTGATGAAAAACCCTACGTGGACATTTCTGCCGTAAGAAGCGTTCCCAAACGGGAGTTTGGGAACGAGGGAAAAACGAGGAAATCCATAGGAGTTTGCGAACGAGCGAATCCCCGTGTCGTGACCGTTTATCACACTCGATCAGGCCATTGAGCAATGACAGACAAACCAATCGATCCCGCAGCCGCACAGTCGACGATCACGGCTCGCGGTGGCTGGTCGTCGGACTTCACCACACGGACGAGCGCCCCTCCGGTCTACATGACGACGGCATTCGACATCGAATCGCTTGAGCAACTCGATTCGGTCGTCGGGGGACAGGAAAAGGGATACATCTACACCCGTGATGGAAACCCGAATCACGAAGCGTTCGCGAGCGATGTCGCCCAACTGGAGGGCGCGGAATCGGGAGTCGTGACCGCATCGGGAATGGGCGCTCTGACAGCGGTCTTGATGGCCATGGTCAAGTCGGGTGACCATGTCTTGGCCGCACGCGTCCTCTACGGCCGAACGGGGCAATTGCTGAACCATTTGGCGAATTCGTTCGGCCTTCAGGTCACGTACTTCGATTTGGATGACCTGGCCGCATTGAAAGCGGCAATCACCTCCAAAACAAAACTGTGCATCGTCGAGTCGATCTCGAATCCACTGCTCGAAGTCGCAGATCTGCCTGAGATTGTCGGGATCCTGGGCGCGATCCCGCTGCTCGTCGACAATACCTTCGCCACCCCCTGTCTGCTCAAGCCGATCGAACATGGCGCAACACTGGTTTGGCATAGCGTCTCGAAGTACTTGAACGGACATGGCGACGTGATGGCGGGCGTTGTCGTCGGCCCCGACAGCCTGATGCGACGAATCCGCGCCATGTCGAGTCTTTACGGCGTGAACGCGAATCCCTTCGAAAGCTGGCTCGCCAATCGCGGGTTACGGACGCTGCCCCTTCGTATGGCGCGCGTGTCGCAAACGGCAAACAGCGTGGCACAGTTCCTGTCGGCACAACCGCAAGTCTCACGCGTGATCTATCCTGGGCTCGCCGATCACCCGCACTACGAGCGGGCTCGTCGCCTCTTACCCGACGGTTGCAGCGGCATGCTCGCGTTCGACTTACCCGGTGGACGCGGTGCTGTTGACTGCCTGTTCCGGACCCTGAGTGATCGAATCCCGTTTTCGCCGACGCTGGCAGACGCCCGCACGACACTTTCGTATCCCACGGGAACGTCGCACAAATTCATGACGACGGCCGAACGCGCGGCATGCGGGATCACCGACGGTCTGGTACGCCTTTCGATCGGCCTGGAAGATCCCGCCGATCTTCAGCGCGAACTGGGCGAGGCACTCGCGAAACTGATCTGAATCGATCATAAATCAGATGACATTGATGAACAGCGTCTGTCATCTGGATCGGTCATCCCTGTAGAAAGAACCTGCTCATGCGATCTTTTGGACTTCTCGCGTTGCTGGTGCTGACATGCGGCACAATTCACGCGGCCGATTTTCCCCGCGAAAAGCTCAGCGATGATGATTTTCAGACGCTGTTCGACGGCAAATCCATCACCGGATGGCATGTGAGCACTCAAACCGGCCACAGTCACGCTAGCATGCACACCAGCGGTGGCCGCTGGAAGCTCGAAGATGGTGCGATCGTGGGATCTCAGGACATTCCCGGCAATGGCGGAATCATCCTGACCGACAAGCAGTTCGGAAACTTCGAAGTGATCGTCGAGATGAAGAACGATTTTGGGCCTGATAGCGGACTGTTCCTTCGCAGCAATGAACGCGGTCAGGCTTACCAGTACATGATCGACTACCATGACAACGGGAATCTCGCCGGGATTTATGGCGAAGGCCTGTCGGGCGGAATTCACCATCGCAACTTTGATTTCCTTGATGCGGTTACCAAGATCAAGACGAAGGATTCGCTGATCCCCTGCCCGATCAAACCAGCCGATTGGCCGGAATTCTGGAAGCATGGCGAATGGAACGAACTGCGAGCCAGGATCGAGCACAATCCTCCGAAGATCACAACCTGGATCAATCGCGTCCGATTCATGGAATTCACCGACACTGAAAAACGCCACGCCGATACTGGCAGCATCGCACTGCAGGTACACGGCGGCGGGGACTACACAAAACAGTTCGTCCGCTACCGGAACGTTCGTGTCAAAGAATTGAAGTAGTTGCCGCGAACGCATCGCCTTACATGTGTGCAAGCAATTTGGTCGCTGTCCGGGTTCATCGAATTCGCACAGCGACCCTTTTCATGGCACTCAGACATTTTTCACAATCAATTATGCCACAATATGTTACATCACGAACGCCACAGTATCCGCATCTTCACAATCGTTGCCCGTTCCTGCGAATCCTTCAACGTGCGCGAGTCCTGTTGACACATTTCGGCAGTTTCTGCCATACCTCGCTTTTTGATTCGATTGATTCTGAACGATCGCGGGCCATTCCAACCGGATCAGAAACATTTTGTGAATTGATGCCGTCGACCACCAGGGAATCATCAAAGCGAAATTGACACGTCGAGAACGTCGCGACGAGCGGGCCAACGAGCCTGGGTGCGATGTGCGAAGACTTGTCTGGTCAAAGCACCTGGGCCACCCGGCGGAGCCGCTGGCCTACGAACGTCGATCACAACGAAGTGGCCGCGAACAGGACGCAACGTCCGATACGATGCAGGGAAGCAACTATGAATTGGCGATCGATCCTTGTTTGTAGCATCAGTCTTGTTTGTAGTTTGCAGGTCCTTGATGCGCAAACCACGAAGAAGTCTGATGCGCTGACAATTGATGCGTTGAAAGAAACAATCAAACGGGAAAAAACCAGCAGCGAATATCCGGCCGCCATCCGTGACGAGGTCATCAAATATCTAGAGCCGGCCATCGAGCGTCTGGAGATTGCCGACGAGCATCTCGCGAAAGCCAAAGGTTTTGAAAGTCGTGTGCAGGTCTTAAGTGACGCATTGCGGGCGACCCAAAAAAAACTTGCGGAATCGCCCACTGCTGCTGATCCATCGATCGCCCAGGTTGCCGATCTGGATGAACTTCAACATCTCGTCGATTTGCGAGTCCAGCAACTTGATGACTTGGAAAATGGACTTCGCAAGCAGATTTCTGAACTGGAGGAACAAGCGGAACAGCGGCGGGTACGACCCGAGGAACTGGTCAAGGAAATGACCGAGGTTGACGATCGTCTTCAGGAGATCGAAGCCGAACGCAGCGAGCTTGCCGCATCCAGTGACCCACCACGGGTGATCTGGGCTCATCGCATCTTTCTTCAAGCACGCCGACAGCGTGCCGAGAGTGAACGGCGAGCCATGCAGGCCGAATCAATCTGGCTGCAATCGAACGAAGCGTCCGATCTCTTGCAGGTCCAGCAAGAACTGGCAGCCAAATCGCTGGCATTGAAGACAAGCGAGTTGGATGTCCTGCAAAAGGAACTTGCCAAACGACGCGGAGACGAAGCAGATCAGCGCGTTCAACATGCCGAAAAAATGCTCAACAAGGTCGGTCCCGAGTTAAAGTTACTCGCGGAAGAGAATGTGACATTCGCCAAAGAACAACGTGACGTCACAGTCAAATTGCGCGAAATTGAAAGCGGACGTGAAGCCACTTTCGCAGCGCTGGATGATCTCAAGAAGGAGTTCTCGCGAACCCAGAAAATGGTCGCGGACGTGGGCCTGACCGACTCCATCGGCCTGTTATTGCGCCAGCAACGCGCCAAACTGCGAAACACGCGCACGATGAAGGCGAATTTGGCTCGACGTACCGAGGTCGTTCGCGAAGTGCGAATGCGGCTTTTCCAACTCGACGCGGATCAGGCGGCGCTGCTCGATCTGGATGCCGCCGTCGTGAAGCATACGGAGGAATTCGAGCTACACAAAGACGATGACTTGAAAGCGGCCGGACTGCGTGAGCTTCTCGTCGAACAACGCCAGCTCTGCAAGGGACTGGATGCCGACTACAACAAGTATTTCAAGCAGTTGATCGAACTCGATAACGTCGAACGTGGATTGCTGGATTTGACCAGAAACTATGCTGACTACGTCGATGAGCGAGTCCTTTGGATTCGAACGGGTCCTGTCTTCGGCCGAGATCATCTCGCCAAGACGTTGCCGGCATTCAAGTGGATTTCGGATTCCAAAACCTGGAAACCGGTGCTTGATACCGTCTCAATGGACATCTACCTGAACCCGGTTCTCTGGTCGGCGTTCGCGGCATTCGTCTGCCTTTGGATTGTGTTCGGCACGGTCTTGAAGAATGCACTGCAGCGCCACGGGCAATTGTCCTCCGAAATCGTCTGCCGCGATCTGACACCGACTTTGAAAGCGGTTTCACTGACCATGCTGATGGCGTGCTGCTGGCCCAGCCTGTTCCTGTTTTGTGGCTGGCGACTGGATCACAGCCTTTCCACGACGCCGTTTGTCCATGCCCTGGCACAGGGACTTCAACGCGCTGCGACGTTCTTGTTTCCACTGGAAGTCCTGCGGGTCGTATGCATCCGCAGCGGACTGGGCGAACGCCATTTCGATTGGCCGATGAATCTGGTTCATCGATGGCGGCGAAACCTGAATTGGTTTCTTCCCATCGGCGTGGTTGCCATCGGACTGATTGGACTGGTCGAAGGAACGTCGAACGAACATCGGCTGGACTCGTTCGGACGCCTGGTATTTCTCGCGTTCGCGGCCCTGTCGGCCATCTTCAGCCTGCTGACCGTTCGTCGCGTACGAACCCGTGTCACAACCTCGGAAGGTGTCGCAGTCAGCGATACCGATCTCTGGTCCGATCGATTCTGGCGATTCGCCCCTGTCTTCGCGATCGGTGCCTGCCTGGGATTATTGACGTTGGGTGTCACCGGCTACTTCTACACGGCCTTGCAACTGACTTGGCGCATGCAGCAAACGGCTTGGTTTGTCGTGGGATTGATTCTGGTGCGGTCGGTGATCCGCCGATGGATTGCACTTGAACGTCGCCGGATGGCCGTCCTTCAGGAAGAAGAACTGCAGTCACTGACCGAGGCCAGTCACGAACCGGGCAATGCTGGGCACAACGCATTCTTGTTTCCGCGCTGGAACTGGCCAGACTTCCGCCTGAACCTGACTCAAATCGTCAATCAGATGCGAAGGTTGCTCGACACTGGCCTGATCACGCTGGCCGTGATTGGAATGTGGATCGTCTGGTCGGATGTCACACCCGCGTTGAACATTTTTGATCGCGTCACACTTTGGCAAACGACCATTCAGGAAACACGATCCGTCAAAGACCCCAAAGACCCGGAACTGCCTCCGGTGACACAGACCGTGCAGCGACTCAAACCAGTCACCGCCGCGGACTTGGGACTAGCGGCCTTGATTGTTGCCATCGCCGTTGTGGCCGGCCGAAACATTCCCGGTCTCGTCGAAGTGATTCTGCTCGAGCACCTTTCCGTGGATGCGGGCATCCGCTTCGCCGCCACATGCCTGGTGCGGTATGCCATCTTCATCACGGGCGTTTCGTGCGCCTTCGCACAAATCAGCATCGGGTGGAGCAACGTCCAGTGGCTGGTCGCAGCGGCATCGGTGGGTCTTGGCTTTGGCCTTCAGGAAATCTTTGGCAACTTTGTGTCGGGCATCATTCTGCTGTTCGAACGTCCGATGCGTGTCGGTGACGTCATTACGATCAGTGACACCACGGGGACGGTTTCGCGGATCCGCTTCCGGGCGACAACAATCGTGGATGGCGACCGCAAAGAGTTGATCGTCCCCAATAAAGAATTTATCACAGGTCGGCTACTGAACTGGACGCTGAGTGACCGCGTAAATCGAGTCGGCGTGAAAGTCGTCGTCGCCCAGGATAACGATCCACAGCGCGTCCGACGTTTGCTGCTGGATATCGCATCGCAGCAGCCGCAACTGCTGAAAGACCCGGCCCCGTCCGCCGCCCTGGAAGACTTGAACGGCGGGCTAACGTTCACCGTGCGTGGCTTCTTACCGTCACTTGAAGGACGGGCGACCACGATTCACGAGCTGTGCACGACGATTCATTCGCGATTCAAAGCGGAAGGGATCGAGATGTCTTGGCCGACCAGCGAAGTCTTCGTTCATATGGAACCCCATGAAGCGCATGCCCCAATTCCATCCAGCCCGCATCAGCCGCCAGGTGGAACGCCGCTGAAGCAACTGCAACCCGACTTCAGCAGTGCCTTTCGGCGTGCATAATGATCAAGACGGGGCCACGGTTTTCCTTTATGAGGAACGCAATCTGCGGCCAGAAGCGTGTGGCGAATTTCCGCGGTGACGAATTCACCGAAACGACCGTAAATTCGTGCTTTCGTCCTTGGAAATCGCATCGGCCCGCGCCAGAATTGAAGGGGCGCACCTCGCAGTTGTGACGAATGTGCGGACATTGATATTCGTAAGGTTAAGTCGCGTCTCACTCGGCGATTGGGCCTTTTACGGGGCTTGACTTCGCATCCGCCAACTCACATGATCGCAAGCAACTACCGGCGTAAATTGAGTTCGACGCATCGGATTTGATTCAGATTGCCATAACACATTCAATTTGATGGTTTGGCTTGGACAGGAATTTGACATGTCAACAAGTCGACGACGAATCGATATCGAAGAAGTCAACGGAGTCACGATTGCGACGTTCGTGGACAAGAAAATTCTGGACGAAGCAAATATCCAGACGATCGGCAGCCAGCTCTTCGCGCTCATTGACGAAGATGGCCGCAAGAAGATCATCCTCGATTTTACACATGTCGAGTATTTGTCGAGTGCAGCACTCGGCAAGCTGATCATCATGGACAAGAAAGCCAAAACCGCGAGCACCAAGCTACGTTTGTGCAGTATCCGTCCAGAGATTTACGAAGTCTTCGAGATTACACGCCTCAATAAGATCTTCGACATCAAGGGTACCCAGGAAGAAGCCCTGGAAGGCTTCTGATCGCCACGGCTGGATGGGTTGCCGGATAGCAACTGACAGTGCGGCGGATGAGAAATCGAATTCTTGAGTGGGCAATCGGCGTCGGTGTCCACTCAAGTTCGGAAGCAGCCCGCGATTAAGGTCGCCAGGTGCCAATCGT
Organism: Schlesneria paludicola DSM 18645; assembly: GCF_000255655.1. Taxonomy (NCBI): domain Bacteria; kingdom Pseudomonadati; phylum Planctomycetota; class Planctomycetia; order Planctomycetales; family Planctomycetaceae; genus Schlesneria; species Schlesneria paludicola. Next base: position 3,226,492 of record NZ_JH636435.1, read on the forward strand.
GTCCGCAGATTCGAATTCTCGCTGCCATGTCACTCGATCTCCCCTTTCCTTGCTTGTTGAAGAGTCCTGCGAAGTGAACCCCGACCACGTTCAATTCGATGTTGCGATTCCGAGTAAGTACGAGGCTGGACAGGAAATCATCGGACGAATCATGGCCGCCGTCGATCGCGCCGGCTTTTCCAGCCGCGACCGCTTTGGAATCCGTTTGTCACTGGATGAAGCCGTCACCAATGCGATCAAGCATGGAAACAAGCTGAGCCCCGACAAATCGGTCCATGTCCGATTTCGTCTGAACGAAACCGGGATCTGGGTTGAAATTGAAGACGAAGGCCCAGGATTTCGCCCGGAAGACGTCCCCGATCCGACCGCCGATGAGAACCTCGAGCGTCCCAGCGGACGCGGCCTGATGTTGATGCGGGAATTCATGTCCCGGATCGAGTACAGCCCCAAGGGAAATCTCGTGGTGCTCGAAAAGCAGTTGCCGCAGCACGCCCCCACAAACTAGTGGAGCATCAAGCCTGAGCGGCCCGCTGTCGAGGTTGCCAGGACCAAGGACACCGCGGATGACCAAACGCGTTCGAACGACCCGACGACTGGAAGTCTGGTTGAAAGACACCTCGGTCGCACTGTTCGTCCTGAACGCACATCGACGGCTCGTGTTCTTCAATGTGGGGTGCGAACAACTGACAGGCTGGACGCCGGGCGATGTGCTGGGCCAGGTCTGCGACTTCGTGACCGAAACCGAGATTCACCTTCCTGGCGCCGTCCTCGCATCATTGGCCGCCCCGTCGGACGTTTGGCGAGGCCAGCCGACAACGGTGCCCGTTTTCTTACCCCGCCGCGAACTCACTCCCGTTTCCTGTGTCATCCACTACTACCCACTGACGGATGCCGGTCACAAAGTTCAAGCCGCGCTGGGAATCATTCAAATCGAAACCAGTCACGTGAAACCGGTAACGGTCTCGCAATCGCAGCGCCTGCATCGCGAACTTGCCGAACTACGGGCCTCGATCCGACAAATGTTTACAGAGGAATCACTGATCGGTCGCAGTCCCGCCATCCGACGCGTCGTGGGACAACTGAAACTCGCACAGCAGTCGAGCGTGACCGTGCACTTTTCCGGTGAAACCGGATCGGGGCGCGAACACCTCGCACGATGGGTGCACTACAACAGCTCCACGGGCCAACGACCGTTTGTCCCCTTGGATTGCCGCAAGCTGCCGATCGATCAGTTGCAATCGACATTTGAACGACTGATCACCGCCGCGAATGAAGAAGCGTTTCGACCGGGAGCCGTCTATCTGAACCACGTCGACGTCTTGTCACGCGATCTGCAGCGGCTTGTGCTGGAATTGATTGAATCGAAAGATCCCTTACGCCCCCGAATCATGACCGCGTCGCACACCCGACTGCAATCGTTCGTCGAGTCAGAACAGTTGCTCGAAGAACTGTACTTTTCCCTAACGTCGCTCGAAGTCGAGGTCCCGCCACTCCGCCATCGCTCCGACGATCTGGAACTCCTGGCGCAGTACTTTCTCGAAGAGCTCAATCGTGGTGACCCGATCCAAATCAACGGTTTTGAGGATGACGTCTGGCAGCAGTTTCGTCGCTACAATTGGCCGGGCAACATCGGTGAACTGCGTGCTGTCGTGATCGAAGCGCGCAAGAACTGCACGGGAACGATCATCGAGTCGGCGCACTTGCCCTTTCGATTCCGCACCGGAGTTGACCGGCAGGCCGTCGGCCCGGCGCCACGCCGGAGCGTTGTCCCGCTCGACCCGCTTTTGCTTCAGGTCGAGCGAGAACAAATCGAACTGGCACTCGCCGAAGCCCATCAGAACCGGGCGAAGGCCGCGGAATTACTGGGAATTACCCGCCCCCGCCTCTATCGCCGAATGGAATTACTCGGCCTGACCGAAGGACACTCCGACGACGACGCCGAATCCTGAATCGATTCACCGTGCGCCCCGTGACGTGTCGCAGATCGCGCCACCCCAAAGATTGTCGATTCCCCGAAACCTCTCGAAAGACGAAAACCATGGCCACCCTGGGAGTGAATATCGATCATGTTGCCACCGTGCGACAAGCCCGCCGAACGGTTGAACCTGATCCCGTGTGGGCCGCCGCGTTGGCCGAACTGGGCGGCGCCGATGTGATCACGGTTCACCTGCGCGAAGATCGGCGCCACATTCAGGATCGCGATGTTCGCGTGCTGAAACAAACTGTCCAGGTCAAACTGAACCTGGAAATGGCCGCGGAACAGTCAATCACCGACTTCGCACTCGAAATCCTGCCACAACAAGCCACGCTGGTACCCGAAAAGCGTCAGGAAGTCACTACCGAAGGGGGACTGGATGTGGTCGGTAACCTGGATCGAGTTCGCCGCTGCGTCGATCAATTGCATCAGAAAGGAATCGTCGTCAGCCTGTTTATCGACCCTTCCGAGAAACAGATCGAAGCGACCAAAGCGCTGGGATGCGCGGCCATCGAACTGCACACCGGCCGCTATGCCGATGCGATCAGCCCCAGTGAACAAGACCAGGAATTGGCCCAACTTCGTCGAGCCGGAGAATTCGCGCGACAGTGCGGGCTACACCTGCACTTCGGACATGGCCTGACCTACCGCAATGTCCAACCGGTCGCCGCCATTCCGGGAGCGGAAGAACTGAATATCGGCCACAGCATCGTCGCCCGCGCTGTGATGGTCGGCTTCACGCAAGCCGTTCGCGAAATGCGAGAGTTGATCGTCGCCGCCAGCCACACGTAACCAGGGGGGGATACCACACGGCAATCCGGGCGGCATTACGCCCGAATCGCCTGGGCACGTGTCTCTGATCGCCGTTTCCCTCGTTCCCAAGCTCCCGCTTGGGAACGTCTCTGCGTTCTCAGTTTCGTGCCATGGAAATGCGGTCCGAGATCATCCTGCGCACGGCTTCTGGATCTTGAAGCGTTCCCAAGCGGGAGCTTGGGAACGAGGAGAAAACGAGGAGAAACACAACGCAATCCGCCTGTCAATCGATGACTACTGCGGAGCGATCTGGCGTTCGCTGTTGTACTGTTCGTGATAGTCGTTGATCTCGCCATCGACATCGAAGATGTGCGCGACCAGTGCCGCACGGGCCCACATCCCGTTTCGCGCCTGCCGGAAATAATGGGCTCGCGGATCTTCGTCAATCGCGGGGGGAATCTCGCCAAACTCCTTGTCTCGCGGGAACGGATGCAGGATTGCCGCATAAGGCTTCATCCGGGCGACCAGCGATTTCGTGAGCTTAAACTGCGAATAATCCAGATCCTTCAGCTCTGCTTCTTCCTCGGCGGAATTGTGTTCTCGCTGGATTCGGGTCATGTACAGCGCGTCCAACTGTTCGATCAACGGCTTTCCATCGAACGTGTCGAGCAACGAATGACACTCGCGCACGTCGACCTTGGCGTCGATCAACTTGTCCTTCAGGTCGCGTGGCAACGCCAAAGTGGGATGCGCCGGTGAAACGAAGACCAGACGAATCTGGTCGTGAAGCGCCAGCAATTGTGCCAGGGACCGGACGGTGCGACCGCGACGGATATCGCCGCAGAATCCGATCGTCTTGCCGACAATGCCTTTGCGGAGCCCGGGAAAGCTCTCGCGAAGTTCGTCGTATCGGGTCCATTGCCGCGAATCTTTGGGATCTGTGAAGCTGAAGGCTCGTTGAATCGTGTAGATATCCAGCAAAGCCTGCGTCGGATGTTCGTCCGACCCCGCCCCGGCATTCAAAATCGGCACGCTGCGCTGCTGCGTGCTCGCCAGATGATTCATCATGTACCCGCAGCATTCCGCGAACTTGGGAATGTGGCTGCGCATGATCACCAGGTCGAAATAGCTGCTGAACATCCGCATCGAATCGAACGGCGATTCACCCTTTGCTTCGGACGAAACGGAAAGGTCGCGGACTTCGTTGCACGTCATCCCCAGAATCTGGCACGCTGCCGCGAACGACATGAACGTTCGCGTCGAAGGCTGCGTGAAGTACAGCATTGCGCGCTTGTGCGACAGCAACGTATTCAGGAATCGATGCCCCTCGTTGGACTTCGCCAGCAAGCGAATCTTGTCAGCCAGCCGACACAACTTGTCCAGCATTGGACGAGTAAACTGTCCCGAGAAAATCAGATGTCTTAAGCGTTCACCCGTCGAAAAATCGGGTGCCTTAACCTTGATTGAGCGATCAAGGCGGCTCTCATAATCGGCAAAACTCATTTCATCGGACATGCGGAATCTCTAAGGCCCCTGAAGCGAAGTACGGTTGCGGGGTATTCTAACTCGCGCGGACAAGTCCGCAATCAGACGAACCACGAACCTGGCTGCCGAATCCATCAATTCTGAAAACGGCCGAATTCTACGGCACGTCGCTCATCTTTCTCGGCCTATTTTGGCGACTCGTGCGTTTTTTTCGTCCGCAGCAATTCTTCATGCAGGCGCCCCACATGCCACATGTAGGTGGGGCCATAGCCCGCGACCGGCCCCCAGGTGTTTCGCGTGGCCTCTGCCAAATGGGCACGAGCCTGGTCGTCATCACCCTCAACCGCAGAGTTCAAGCCAATGTACAGTTGCGCGTAGAACAGCCGCTGTTCCCGTTCCATCTTGGAGAGCTCGGCAGCGCCAATGTCGGCCAGAATCTGCTCGGGCGAGATCGTCCCCGCGAACAGCTTGTAGACGGCGGGAAATGGTTCGCGATCGTCTTTCTGATATTTCAGCAGCCCCTCACGGGCTTTTGCGCGGCCGTGCGCTTTGTGCTGCGATAGATACCTCCAGATTCCATTTTCACGGTCAACCTGATCGAAGGAATGGTACGACTCAAACTGTGCTGCCGCGTCCTGGTACCTCTCGGCATAGAACAGGGCAATCCCGCGCCGCCAGTGTGAGGCCGCCAGGCTGTCGTCCAACTCCACCATCGTGTCGTAGTCGGCAACCGCCTCTTTGAAGCGGCCCAGAAAAAAATACGCGTCACCACGCCGGGAATAGGCTGCCACCGAGCGTGGTGTCTCTTGAACCAGCCGCATCGAGTCTTCGAGCGATTTCTCGAGCGACTTTGTCAGTTCGGCGCGCTTCGACTCAGAGAGTGGCGGGGCCGGAACCTGATCGACCGCATCGCCCGCCCAGACGGTTCCCATCAGAATCAGCATCGTCGTCAGAGTGTTCGTTCTCAACATCGTGATCCTCAATCTGAACCTCTTCTCGGAACCTGACCGTTTCTCAGGCCCTGACCGTTATAGGGCCAACCAGTCAATCGGCCGGTCCCACATCTCAGTCTGAATCGTCCCACTGCGAGTTTCAATGCCGCATCGCTTGGCAGCCTGTTGAAGTAATGGGGACTGGCTCCGACTAGATTAAAAAACGCCATAACATCGTGAATCCGAGGTGCCTGTCCCCCTGACTTCAACTGGCTGTTAGGGTGAATTCTCACCACACAAACGGCAGTCTTCGCCGAAATGCAAGAAAACACGAAGTGGACTGCCCCCGACCATCAACTCCGGGGCGCCCTTCGAAGCAACTTACAATCCCGCCGCAACATGTATCCTTGGCGAGCCGGGATGCGGTGGCACTCGGATCCTGCGCCCCTGCCCAAAGAGATGACCGAAACTCGCCTCTGCCCTCGATCCGTGAATTTTCCCCTTGAATTCCAGGCGATTGCCTCACTGTCACCCTGCTGACAAACAGCCCAGGTGCGAACGCATTCCGGCTCGCAAACGATCGTCCGCGAACTGCTCGCGGGCCCATGACGGCGGGCCGCGAGCAGCTCCGTCCGACGAAATCAGGTCGAATTCGCGTCGATGGCGGCACCGGGTGTGGCCTTGAAAGGCGTTGACCGTTTTTTCGCAAGAGGATAGCGTGCCGCCCTCCTCTCTCTGGACCGTCACTACCTTCTCATAAGTTCATCCTATGCCATTCAATCGGATGACCACCTACCGCAGTACGCTTTGGATTGGAGCCTGCGTCGCCATCGTCGCATCGTTCCCATTCTTGGGGTTTGGCCAGGACGAGTTGGACGACGAAGTGCCGGATGAGTCGATTCGGATGGTGTTGCTGACGACGGGGCGAATGCTAACCGGGCAAGTCACACGCAACGCAGGCGGCTATTTGATTGAACAGGAAAATGGTCGCATCCAGATTCCAGCCAACGAAGTGAAGTTCGTTTGCCGCGACCTGCGCGAAATGTATCGCAAACAACGCGACAGTATTGTGGAGCCAACACCGGCAACGCATGTGGCACTCGCCAAATGGTGCATCACGTATGATCTGTATGAAGACGCACGGAACGAACTGAAGATCTGCTTGAAGGCCGATCCCCAGCATCGCGACGCACTGCGGCTGTTGAACCGCCTGACGGATACGCTCCGAAAAGATCTCCCTCCCAAAGCCGAGCCGCCGGCCGTTCGCAAGACGATCGATGGCTTCAACTTGCCCGAAGTCGAATCGCTCGGTGGATTGAGTCGAGACACCGCCACGCTGTTCACAACTCGCGTCCAACCGATCCTGATCAATAAGTGTGGCAACGCCTCGTGCCACGGTGCCGCATCATCGAATGCCTTCCATATCCTCCCTTCGCGGGTGGCCGGACGCGGCTCGTCGCAAAACTCACAGCGAAACCTGGCCGAAGTCCTGAAGTACATTGAAACCGACGATGTGGCTCGTAGCGAGTTATTGACGGCACTCAGAGGTGCCCACGGCGGACGCGGACCTGTGTTTCAGGGCAAATCTGCGAATGACAACATCAAGACAATCCGGTCGTGGGTTGTGGCAGTTGTCGATGAAAAGCTCGCGGAAGAGGCCGAACTGCAACAGCGGCCGAAGTTGGCCAGCAGATCCAGAACGAAACATCGCGTCACTCAAGCCAGCGCCATGGAACCACATCAATCCTCGTCGAACGCCTTTGATCGTCACGACCGTCCCGATTCTGAACCACCGGAACTCGTCGAGACATTGGAAGAACCGCGTTTACGTCCGCTCGATCGAACCGACGCCGCACAGCTTGCCGCAGAACCGGAAGATGCGTTCGACCCCGAAGAATTCAATCAACGCTATCGCCGACCGTAATTCGCATATGTCAAAGGGATTGATCGTGAAACTCTATTTGTGGAGTCAGCGGGCACGTACCGGATTTCGTCTGTGTCTGATCCCGCTGTGCCTGTTGCTCATTGGTGCCATGGGCTGCCAATCCATGATGGCCGCAAAATCCAAAAAGAAAGCGACTGCAGCACAAGACCGATTCTCATGCGGTGAATCGCTGCCAGGGCGAATGCCCTGATCTGGCCAACGGCCTCACCCCAGATTGGTTAATACATGTTCGCAGAGCCGCGCGGCTTTCACGCATTCCCACGCGCACGCGATCTCACTCCCCACCGCCGCGCGCCATCTTCCGTCATCCGCAATCGCGAACGCGGGCAACATGCCCAATCTTCACGTGTTCGAAATACCATTCTCCACCCATCGATCGACTCCTCCAATTTGGGCCCATGCGTCTGAGTTGCGCGTCATCGTCATCGGCGTTTTCAGGTAGCGCCGGTTGCCAGTCCCCTTCGCATCGACGTACACTAGTGGGATTGCGGTTGCTATTCGTTCTTCTGCTTCGTCCCACCTCAAGGATCACACCGATGACGCATGTTTCTCGCCGCGAGTTTCTTGAACGTTCGATGTTTGCCACGGCGGCACTGACTCTGGCCAAATCCCCTCGCCTGTTTGCCGCTGACGACAATGGTGCTGCGAACGCAGGGCAGAAATTACGCGTGGCCGTGGTCGGCGTCAAAGGCCGAGGCGGTTCGCATATCGAAGGATTCGGTTCACGCGAAGACTGTGAAATTGCCGCTCTGGTCGATGTCGATGAAACGATTATCAACCAGCGTGCCGATGCCATCGAACAGAAGTACGGTAAGCGTCCCGCGGTCTACTCCGACATGCGGAAATGCTTCGAAGACAAGACCATCGATATCGCCAGCATCGCAACCCCCAATCACTGGCATTCGCTGGCCGCGATCTGGGCCATTCAAGCTGGCAAAGACGTCTATGTTGAAAAGCCGGTCAGCCACAATGTGAGCGAAGGTCGCCGTGTCGTCGAGGCTGCTCGCAAGTACAACAAGATCGTCCAAACCGGTACGCAAAGTCGGTCAAACCCCGGGATGCGTGAAGCGATTGCGTTTTTGCACGGCGGCGGAATCGGCGACGTCAAACTGGCTCGCGGATTGTGCTACAAGCCGCGCGGTTCGATTGGCCCCAAAGGCAACTACGATGTGCCCGCCAGCGTCGACTATGACTTGTGGTCTGGTCCGGCCGAAATCAAACCGCTCAGCCGCAAGTCGCTGCACTACGATTGGCACTGGATGTGGGACTATGGCAACGGCGACTTGGGCAACCAGGGAATCCACCAGATGGACATCGCACGTTGGGGTCTGAACGAGATGAACCTTGGTGAATCGATCGTGAGCTACGGGGGTCGTTTCGGCTACGAAGACGCGGGTGAAACAGCCAACACGCAAGTGAGCATTCACAACTTCGCCAATGGCAAGAGACTGGTCTTTGAAGTGCGTGGATTGAAGACCGAGAAGTACATGGACGCTGGCGTCGGCGTGATCTTCAAAGGCTCGGAAGGTTATCTGGTCGTGCCCAGCTATCACGGTGGAGTGGTGCTCGACAAAGACGGCAAGCCGACGGGCAAAACGTTCGAAGGGGGCAGCGACAAGTTCCATTTCGCAAACTTCATCAATGCCGTTCGCAGCCGCAAGTACACTGACCTGAACGCAGACATCCTCGACGGTCATTTGTCGAGTGCGCTATGCCATGTGGGCAACATCTCGTACCGCCTGGGAACGCCATCAGCGATTTCCGAAATCATTACGAAATTTCAAGGAGATGCTGAGGCTCTTGATACTCTCGATCGGTTCCAATTGCATCTGCGTGATAACAAAGTCGATCCTGAAACCACGAAGATTACCCTTGGTCCGAAACTGACGCTCACAACAAGTGAGGAATTCGCAGGGGCTCATTCTCCCGAAGCGAATCGGATGTTGACCCGTGAATATCGGGCACCATTCGTCGTGCCACAGACAAAAGATCTTTGATTGTCGCCGGTCTGAATTTGAACTGAGCCGATCCTTGAGAATCCTTGCTCGATTCGAAGGAGTTGAGTTCATTTTTCGATGGGCACGGCCGATTTGGTTAACACTAACCTTAAAGTCTGCCGGTTGACACGTCCCCTCGTCCGCAGCGTTTTCCTTTCAAAGAGGAAAGAAATCGGACGAGGGGGATTTCTCTTTCACACGGCAGTACAGGAGTCAACTTTTATACGACGCTCGCATCTGTCCACATGCGGATTGCGACGCATCCGGTGAGCAGAGCTTGAGTAGGAATCGGAAATCGTGAACCAGATGCTTGCGGACTCAATCGAGACCCAAAACTCCGACAAACGGTTGGAAGAACTCGCCTATCTGCACGGGCAAGCCTACGACAGCTATCTTTCCACCGAAGGCCAGTTCGAGAAGTTCTGGTCCAGCGATCGACAAGGCGTCATCGCGTATGCCAAGGTCGGACGCTATCTGCATGTTCAAGGCGGCTTATTGGCCCCCGCTGAATCCCGTAGCCTGCTCCTGAAAGAATTTTTTGAGTTCGTCGAGCGATCGGGCCTGGTGGCCACATTCTACAACGTCGGCGAAGAAGAACTTCCTCTGTTCCGCCAGCAAGGATTCCAGGTCACCAAGTGGGGCGAAGAACCGCTCCTGGACCTCAAGAATATCACATGGTCCGGCCATGAATTCGAATGGGTCCGCCGACAGGCCAACTATTGCAGACGCCAGCAGGCTGTGGTCACGGAATGTTGCCGCGACGATTACTCGACGGAAGACTGGGACGAACTGATGGACGAGATCCGCGGAATTGCCGCGGAATGCCTGTCGACAAAGCCACAGCGCGGTGACGTGCGATTCTTCAATGGCCAAGTTGATCCCCCGAGCTGGGATCGGCGGCGACTGTTCGTCGCGCGATCCGATCATGGTGCTGGGCGGATCGAAGGCTTTCTGATCTGTCTGCCATTCGATTCCGGTCGCCAGTGGTCGATTGAAACTTATCGGCACCGTTTGGACGCACCGCGGGGAATCGTTCCGTTCATGATCCATCAAGCGGTCGAAAGCTTGAAGTCCGAAGGGATCGATGCCATCTCGCTGTGCTTGTGCCCGGCAGTCCGGTATGAACAGCTCCTGGGCGACAGTTGGATCATCCGCCGCTGTCTGCAATTCGGCTTCAACTATGCCTCGGCATTCTTCGACATGCCCGGCGAATACCATTTCAAGAGCCGGTTCCGTCCGAGGTTTATCAGACGGTTCATTTGCCACTGGCCGCGGGCATCGGTGGGTTCAATGTGGTCGACAGTGCGACTGTCGGCCGCGCTCGATCTCGATTGGAGCAAGCTGCTTCACAATCTCTGGCAACAAATTGCTCGTCCCAAAACACGCAAAAACCTGGCCATGCCCAAGCAACAAGAGCCAGCGGTCGCGGAAACACAGTCACGCCCCAGGAAACGCGTCGAAGATCGTCAGCCGGTCGCTTCGCACTAACGCGTTTGCGAGGACTGCGTCCCCCTCCGCAATGGAGTGTTTCCTCGTTTCCAGACTCTCGCTTGGTAATGCCTCTTGAATTCGATTTTCTATCGAGCAGAAAAGTGGCCTGGAACCGGCGTACACCATTCAAATGTGTATGAAGCGTTACCAAGCGGTGCTTGGTAACGAGAGGAACGACGGGAATCTAATCCCCGGTCCAATCAAAGGTTCGCGTGCTGACGCGTCTCGGCTCGCCTGAATCTTTGATTGGGCCATTTTCAAGTGGCCGTTTTGTCTGCCACAAAATCCCGGTAGAATTCGGCGGATTGTTTCTTCGAGTCGACAGACAGGAATTGACGGTATGCGATTTACGAAAATGCACGGGGCGGGGAATGATTACGTCTATGTGGACTGCTTTCACGAGCCTGTCCCTCAAAACATTCCCGCCACCGCCATTGCGATCAGCGATCGTCACACCGGTGTTGGCGGTGACGGAATGGTGCTGATTTGCCCTTCGGAAGTTGCCGACGCCCGCATGCGCATGTTCAACGCCGATGGCAGCGAATCCGAAATGTGCGGCAACGCGATTCGTTGTGTCGCCAAGTTTGTCTATGATCGCAATCTCGCGAAAAAGCCAGAACTAACAATCGAAACCGGCCGCGGACTGCTCACAATGCAGTTGACCCCCGGTCGGGACGGCTTGATCGAACAGGTGCGAGTGAACATGGGACAGCCGATTCTTGAAGCCGCCATGATTCCCACGCTGCTTCCCGGCAATCCTCCGGCGAATGTGCCGCTCGATGTCGCCGGACAGACGATCAACGTAACTTGCGTCTCGATGGGAAACCCGCACTGTGTGACGTTCGTTGACGAAGTGAATGACGACTGGGTGCTGCGCGTGGGCCCACAAATCGAACGACACTCGGCGTTTCCGCGACGCGTGAATGCGGAATTCATTCAGGTCGTGTCACGGTCTGAATTCATCATGCGCGTCTGGGAACGCGGCAGCGGCGAAACCATGGCATGCGGCACGGGAGCCTGCGCTGCGGCGGTCGCGGGCGCGATTACCGGTCGAACAGATCGCACCGTGACGGCTCATTTACGCGGGGGCGATCTGAAGCTGGAATGGTCACCCAGTGGCGACGTCTATATGACGGGTCCGGCTACGGAAGTCTTCAGCGGCGATTGGAGCACGAGCCTGTCGTAAACAGCATTCACGCGGCTCTCGTTATCTCGGACATCATTCTTTCAGAGTGGTCCAGACGCGGCAAAAAACGTCTGGACCAACTCAAGAACATCTCGCCTCACGATCGGGCATAAGCCAGATTGGCCGCACCAACACCGGCCCCTGGTATCAGCTTCACTCCTTGCTCCAGCAGGCATTTTTCGAGTGCTGCCAGGAACACCAGGACATTAGCAGGACAGGCTCCCACACCCATTAGCCCAATGCGCCAGGTCTTTCCCTTCATCGGCCCCAGTCCACCACCGATTTCGATTCCGAACTCGTTCAGCAGTTGCTTCCGCACGGCCGCATCATCCACCCCGGCGGGAATGATCACAGCGTTCAGCATGGGCAATTGCTGTCCTTCCTTCACGGCGTACTCCAACCCCATCGCCTTCAGACCGGCTTTTAACGCGAGGTGATTGCGTTGCTGACGCGCGAATCGGGCTTCCAGTCCCTCTTCGAGTACGATTCGCAGAGCTTCGTGCAGCCCATAATTCATATTGATGGGCGCGGTATGGTGATAGGCGCGATTGCTGCCCCAATAGTCCTTCACCATCTGCATATCCAGGTACCAGCTCTGGACCTTCGTCTTCCGTGCATCGATCGCAGCCACTGCGCGATCGCTGAATGTCACCGGAGCGAGTCCTGGAGGACAATTCAGGCACTTTTGCGTTCCGCTATAAACGGCGTCAAGTTGCCATTCGTCGACTTCCACCGGTTGACCACCCAGAGATGTCACACAATCCACGGCAATCAACGCCCCGTGCTCGTGACAAAGTCTCGCAATGTCCTGGACCGGTTGACTGGCCCCCGTCGACGTTTCCGCATTGACAATTCCCAACAGTTTCGGCTTATGCTGCTTGAGCGCCGCTTCGATTTCTTCGGACGAAAAGATCTCGCCGAACGGCCGCTCCAGCTTGATGACTTCGGCACCACAACGTGCAGCGACGTCTGCCATTCGGCCACCGAACACCCCGTTGACGCAGACGATCATTTTGTCGCCGGGTTCGATCAGGTTGCAAACCACCGTTTCCATCCCGGCACTGCCCGTTCCGCTGACGGCAAGCGTCAGTTTGTTCTGGGTGCGAAACAGTTGGCGAAGCATCGACTGCGTTTCGTCCATGATCCGCAAAAAATAAGGATCAAGGTGTCCGACGGTCGGGGCGGCCATCGCCAACAGCACGCGCGAGGGAATATCGCTGGGACCGGGGCCCATCAGAATCCGTCGAGGGGGAGCCACTGGAGCGGGGACAGTCGTCGTCATGATGCACTCGTCTGTTGAATGTGAGAAGCGAACACCGACCGTTTTGGGGCGTTCAACACCGTCAATATGACGGAGGCGATTGCTGGCTTCAACAGTTGGCACGATTCGCCTTGGGGGCATAGATCATGGTTGCATGAATTGACGACGATTTTCAATCGCCTTACCGTGATGATGCGAGCGGCGCACTTCTGGTTTGGCAGGCTTCGTTTACGACAGCCTTCCTGTTCGGGGCAACCCCGAAACATTTTGTTTGACGCGTTACAGACCTGCGCACGAACGTGCGGCCACGTCAATGGCCGTAAGTTCGCGCCTCACGAGACTTGGCGAAGTGCGTCGCTCGCTTCGTGCCTTCCTCTCCCTGACGCTCGAGCGACACCGGAAATTGCCGCGATATGGACGATTCGTTTCGACAATTCACCGCGAATCTGGCCGAAACACTCGCTCGAGGAACCTGGAGTCTGGACGAGCTACTGAAACGCGCGGATCAGTCACTAACCGAAACCAGTTCGCGCGCTTGGATCATCCGTCTGACGGAGCGGACAATGGTCGCCTTCCCTGGTCGACAGTCCCCACAACATTGCCTGCTGATGCAATTTCTGGCACACGACCGAGGGCTTCGACGAGTTTGGAACAATTGCGAGCGCGACGAGCGACCGTTTCCCGAAATCGATCTGACAAAGCTGGTGCCGCCGGTCATGCAGCCAGCAAGCGAGGTGATCGCTGCCTGGCCTGTTCGGCCGCTCGTCACGATCCAGGATGTCAGCCAGTGGCTGGGGCTCACCTTGGGAGAACTCGACTGGTTCGCGGATCGTACGCGTCGGAAGTCTCGCGTACCGGAAGGACCGCTCAGGCACTATCGCTATCGCTGGATTGCCAAATCATCCGGCGGCCAGCGGTTGCTCGAGATCCCCAAGCCTCGTCTAAAAGAACTTCAGCGAAAGATTCTGGCGGAAATCCTGGATGCGATTCCTCCACATCCTGCGGCGCACGCATTTCGTCGCGGCCGATCCGTCAGAGGATACGTAACACCGCATGTCGGCCAACAAGTGGTGTTACACATTGATCTGCGGGAATTCTTCCCTTCGATTCGCGCGTCTCAGATTCATGCCTTGTATCGAACAGTCGGTTATCCCGAACGTGTCGCCGCCATGTTGACGGGACTCTGCACACACATCACCCCGCGTGACGCGATCCCATTGAACGGTGAACAACAGGCGTCCAATTCCAATTGGAAACGACTGGGTTCGCCGCATTTGCCTCAAGGTGCCCCGACCTCACCGGCATTGGCGAACCTCGTCGCGTTTCGACTCGACTGTCGTCTGGCAGGGCTGTCGCAGAAAGTGGAAGCCGTCTATACCCGATACGCAGACGATCTGTTGTTTTCGGGTGGTAAGGAACTGGCACGCTGCGCATCACGTTTTCGGCTGCTCGTCACCGCCATCGCACATCACGAGGGCTTCGAGATTCGCGCCCGAAAATCGCGAACTATGCACAGCGGTACGCGGCAACAAGTCGCAGGCATCGTGCTGAACAGGCAACCAAACATCCCCCGCGAAGAATACGATGCACTTCGAGCAACGCTTTACAACTGCCAGCGTCATGGCCCGACAACTCAAAACGTAAACCAACATCCTCATTTCCGCGATCATCTGCTGGGCAAGATCAACTATTGGTCAAATATTTGTCCAGAACGATCTCGCAAATTGAGGCTGCTGTTTGATCAGATTGTGTGGCCATAACATCAATCGAATCGTATCGAAGCCTTGCTGCGGTGTATGCTCTGAATGTCATTCCATGCAGAGCCTGATTCCTCATTGTCGAAGATCCGTGCATGTCGTCACCGCACACTGGCGAGCGGAGAGCTGCTACCGACGAACAGTCGGTGACGGATCATCTCGTACGATCAGTTCCAAACGCACTTTCCGTTCCCCTGAAAACAGAGGAAGACAAACCCACCTCGCCAACGCGTTCCCCATCGAGTCCTTCCCCCCGTGAGCTCTCCGGTACGGCGCTCTGGCTGCGGCGGGCCGATCAGTTTCTGCTGGGTGGATTGCTGATCGCTCTGCTGATCCTGTTGATCATCGCACGCTGGAAACTTTCAGGCGGCGGACGAACCGAGATCGAGGTCATCAGTCAGCAACCTCGCGCATACTTCTATGCGATCGACATTAATCGGGCATCGTGGGTCGAATGGGCTCAACTTGATGGCATTGGCGAGAAGCTGGCGCGTCGAATCGTGCAAGACCGAGACGAGAATGGCCCGTTCAAATCCATTGCCGAGATCGGGCGCGTGCGGGGATTGGGCCCAAAACTGATCGAAAAACTGCAACCGTTTCTACGGTGTCTCGACGTGACATCCGAGCCCGCAGATCAGAGTCCGTAACGTCACAGGACTTCGCTCAACCTGACCCCGAACTTCCCGTCGATGACCAGAAGCTCACCGCGCGCAACCAGACGCCCGTTGGCGATGATATCGACAGGGTCACCGGCCAGTTTGTCCAGCGACACAACAGCTCCCTCACGCAGCTTCAACACCTCTTCAATCAACAATTCAGTCCGCCCGAGTTCGATCGAGATATTCAGTTCCAAATCTCCAAGGTCTTCGAGCGACAAGCCGCGATGGGCCGACAAGTCCCGGGGTATGTTCCCGACGGAATTTGTGGCGTTCGCGAGAGCCATTCGAGACTCAAGGGACTCGTGTGCGGGCGATGCCATCGCCTCCGCCAATTGACGCTCGGCATGCTGCAGCAACGCATCTGGGGGCGATGGCGATTCGAACCAGCCTCGTTCCATGGCCTGCTCCAGATTGAGATTGGTTGTCGTCGTTTCGCCGCGAAAGTACTGCACGTCGCCCGGCCCCAATTCCTCATGCGACGTCGCATGCGAGACATTCGCGACGTTCTCGCGTGCGGCCTTCAGCAATGACTCCATTCCAGCGAGAGAGATCGACGACGAAGGTATCGGCCGCCCGGGATCACTTCCCCGATTCGAAGCGGGTGCCGGACTCTGTCGATCGGATTGAGAGGGTTGCGTCATACGAGGCTCCTGATTGCCGGAATCACCCAGCCAAAGCGGTATATGTCAGGCAACCAAAACTCGTCAATTGCGAGTTCGGCAAGCGACAGCATCGTGTTCGAACGATTCCCTGCACATGGGTGCCGGTGAGAGAATCCAATGCGGCTCGCCAATTCGTCTGCCTCCGGTGGGACGCTCGGCTAAGACCCGCTCTGCACGTGACGTCACTCGTTCCCAAGCGACCGCTTTCGGAACGTGGGAAAGACGTAACGACAAGTCGGAAAAATAATATTCTGCCATCCGCAAACGAAAACGCCTCGATCGCGTTAGGACGATCGAGGCGATGGTGATCTCAAGACGTAGCGACCTGCGGACTACTGTGCGAATTCGGGGCGGCGGCGATTCAGTTGATCCTTCAGCCGGGCGACGATGCTGGAATGCATCTGGCTGACCCGAGATTCCGACAGACCGAGCGTCGTACCGATCTCTTTCATCGTCAACTCTTCGTAATAGTAGAGGATGATGATCAATCGTTCGTTACGGTTCAGGCCTTTCGTGACGAGCTTCATAACGTCACGCTTTTGAATCCCGTCGGTGGGATCTTCGCCCTTGGTATCTTCAATGATGTCGATTTCTCGGACATCCTTGTAGCTGTCGGTCTCGTACCACTTCTTGTTGAGGCTGACGAGATTCACGGCCGACGCTTCCGACTTGTGCTTGTCGTACTCCTCCATCGGCAGGCCCATTTTCTTGGCGATTTCGGCATCTGACGGTGGACGGCCGAGTTCGGCTTCCGCTTCTTTGCGCGCCGCTTCCAGCTTGCTCGCCTTGCTGCGAACCAGCCGCGGAACCCAGTCCATCGTCCGGAGTTCGTCCAGCATGGCCCCACGAATACGTGGAACGCAGTAGGTTTCGAATTTCACGCCGCGATCGAGATCGAAGGCCTCGATTGCATCCATCAATCCAAACACACCCGCCGAGATGAGATCATTCAGATCCACACCGTCAGGAAGTTTGGCCCAGACGCGTTCCGCGTTATATCGAACGAGCGGCAAAAAGCGCTCGATGAGTGCGTTGCGCAAATCTTGATTGGATTGATCTCGCTTAAAGTCCAGCCAGACTTGAGCGATCTCTTCTTCCGTCGCCACCTTCATTACCATCGAACCCTCCATGGTGAGTTATCGACCTCGCGGCATCATGCCGGGGACTCGCGATCGATACCCTCGCTCGTGGTTACTAAGTCATTGTGTCAAATCATTTGAGCGAGCACTGCGAACAACGGCTCGTTACGAACGATTGTGGAAACCTCTTTTTTTGGCGGTCGAGCGTCGGCACGACAAACCAGGAAAAATTCCCCACCCGTAGATTATCGGCATTTCAATACGTTAAAGATAAATCGATTCACTTTATTTCCTCTGCAACTCACAACCGCACCTTTTTTCATTACAGTTTCGACATAATACAAAACAGAAAGATTTCAACTAAAGTTCAACAAGAACCCGGACACCAATAGTCACTCGTCACCCTTTTGCAGTCGTTCAAAAAAACAAACCTCATTCTCACGCCGCGCTGGACGAGTCCAGCGCTGTGCCAACTGTTCCATCGCGGCAGTCGCTGCCGATTTCGGTGATTGCAGGACAAACGGTTCGCGCCGACTCACGGACGCAGAGACCACGGAATCACGCGGGATAAAACCACGTCGATGCAGATCCACGTCCAGAAAGGAATGCGCCGCATGCTGCAGATGATCCAGGATCTGCTGCGCTTGGGCGGCAGATTCCGCCTGATTGATGAGCAGCCCCAGTCGCGGGCTGCCACCACTCGCAAATGTCTTGATGGAAGCGTAGGCCTCAGCCACCGCCGTCGTCTCGGGAGTTGCAACGACCAACAGGTCATCGGCGGCCCAGGCGAATTCACGTGAACTCGTCGGACTGGCCCCACTGGCATCAACGATTAGCCAGTCCACCGTTCGTTCAAACTCCAGCAGCTGCTCCACCGTGTTCAGCCCCAATCGTGACGAATCCCGCTCACAGAAACGCTCGGTCAGGCACGACGCACCGGAAATGATCTTGATGCCTAGGGGCCCCTGATGAACCACCTCATCAAACTGCCGACACCCCTGAAGAACGTGCGACAAGTTCCAATAACCGTTCATGCCACACAATAGTTCGATGCTGCCAAATTCCGAACTCGCGTCCAGCAATCCCACCGCCTGACCGCGCTGCGCCAGCGAAATCGCCAAATTCAGAGCAACGATCGAGCGGCCAGTGCCCCCTTTCCCCCCCGCAACGACAATCGAACGACAAGTCCGAGCCGTCGATGTGCGTCCCGCATTGGATGCCCGACGTTGCGCGACAAGCGCTCGCAAGCCGTGCGCCTGATCGCTGCCAGCACGCTGTTGTTCGGTCGAAGTGAGGGGTGTTTGTGACATCATGAAGGGAATCGCAAGCAGCGTGGACAAGTAGGAGGAGACTGCAAAGACACGAAACCTTTGCCGAAGCGAAGGGAATCAGTCAGGCAAAGACGTGTTTGAAGGGAGAGGGGATCGTGGGTCGTGGACTCGGTCGGTTGATTCGCAGTCGGGATTCCAATCGAAGTGTGACCTGGCACCGTCGTTGGACTCAGAATTTCTGGTCCGTCATCAGGACAGCATCTCGGGGTGAATTTTGTCGAGCCCCAAAATCAGACGGGCCAAGCGATTCGGATGGGCCGATTCAATTTGAGCGGGTACGTCTTGACCCGTGGTAAGGTAGCTGACGGGATAGGCGATATCGCGAGCCACCGTTAGCAGCCCTCCTCCTCCCAGATTCTCGTCCAATTTGGTCACCACCAGTGAAGTCGGAGCCGCCACCGCAAATTTCTCGGCAATTGCGGGCAACTTGCTGACACCGGCCGCCAGACTCAAGACCAGCAGCACATGGTTGGAATTGGCGACACGCAGCAGCTCACGCAGTTCGTTCATCCTGCCAGCGTCAAACGGACTGCGACCTGCCGTATCGATCAGGATCAGGTCAACATCGTCCATTTCATCGATCGCCGTACGCAACTCTTCGGGATTTGATGCCGCCCGCAATGGCACCTGCAGGATTTCCGCATACGTTTGCAGTTGCTCCACAGCAGCCACGCGGTAGGTATCGACAGTGATCAGACCGATACGAAGGCCTTCGTGCAGGTGAAAATGTCCTGCTAATTTGGCGAGTGTTGTCGTTTTGCCCACGCCGGTCGGTCCGACCAGAGTCACGATCTCGCGTCGCCCGGCTCGCGGCCGAATCGGCGGGGCGCATCGCATCTCGCGTTCAATCAGGGCCGTCAAAGTTGCTTGAACCGACGACTCTGAATTCAGAGCATCAGGTGCCGCATGCTGTCGCAACTTGGAAATCAATTCGCGAGCGGCATCGTCTTCGATTTCCGCAGCGACCAGCGCCGTGTAGTACTGGAATAGCTCGCCAGGCAAGTTAGCCGTGCCAATCGGTCGCGACTGACGTTCGAGTTGTTCGGCGATCGCATGCAATGACTCAAGCGTCTTCTGATAACCGGGAATTTCGGACGGTGCCGCCGTTTCAAGTTCCACCCGTGCTTTGGCGGCCATCGGGGGCGCGGCAACCGCTGGACGCTGGGGTGCAATCGCGACATCCGACATTGATTCTGCGAGCGTTCGGACCATTCGGCCTGACGACGGCTTAGCGGAAACGGACTGACGCGACAGCGATCGTCGCGTCAAAGGTTCGGCACTGACTTCAATCTCTTGGCGCGTCGAAGGCCACGGCAGCAGTCGACGTGTCGAAACTTCCTTCGATTCGACGACGACGGCGTCTTGCCCCAGCTCGCGACGAACGAGGTTCAGAGCCTCGTCAATGGTCGCGGCTCGGAAAGTTTGAATTCTGCGCTGCATGGTGATGACTCAGAAAAAATATCGGTCGATGATCGGCTTGATACAATCAGGAATCGGTCTCAGTGCGCCGCAGCAAGTGCGGCGAGCGGTTGTCGCAACCGTTGATCGACGTCGCGTGGAAGGTTCAGTTTGATGGCATTGATGGGGACTTGACCTCGAGGCTGAACCTGCGTATCGCGGGTCACTTCGTTGAGACTCAGAACCGCCAGCTTTGACAGGCTTGCCTGCGTGATCTGTCGCAGGATTGGACGTACGGCGGGCGTGCATATCACGACGGGCGGATAACCAGCACGCAGGAAAAGCTTGACTTGTCGAGTCAGTTCCTGAACGACGCCATCAATCACTTGCGGCGTCAATTTCACGCGAAGACCACGTTCACTGAATTCGAATCCACCCGCCAACACATCTTCCAAAGCGGGGTCGAGCGTGATTGCCCGTAGTGTTCGCGAAGGGTCACGGTATTGTTGGCAAATCGTGCGACTGAGTGCCTGTCGGGTCCGCTCCGTCAGAATCGCCAGATCCTTAGTACGCTCTGCACAATCACCCAACGTCTGCAGAATCGTCTCCAGATCGCGGACCGGAACTCGTTCTCGCAAGAGATTGCAGAGGATCTGATGCACGTGCGACGGTTTGAGCAAATCGGGAATCAATTCGTCGACAACTTTGGGTGAGGTTCGTCGCAGATTCTCCAGAAGTTGATGAACCTGTTGCCGTGTCAGCAGTTCGTCAGAGTGCGATTTGACGATGTCGGTCAGATGCGAGATCAGCACGACAGCTGGTTCCACCACGCGATAACCAAACATTTTTGCCTGTTCGGCGAGCGCCGGTTCAATCCACACCGCGGGACGACCGCTGGCAGGATCGACAACTTCGACACCGGTCAGTTCACCGCTGACACCCCCCGGATTGATCGCGAGCAGCGAATCGACCCGCAAATCGCCCGCGGCGACGGTGATATCCCGCAGCTTGATCTGATATCCGCTGTCCTTGAGTCGCAAACAGTCTCTGATTTTGACCTTGGGTAGAATGATTCCCAATTCCTGCGCAATCTTGGTTCGCAACTGGGTAACTCGTTCCATCAGATCGCCACCAGCATCGGGATCAGCCAACTTGATCAGGCGGAACCCCAACTCCAATTCGATCGGTTCCACGTTCAGCTTGTCTTCGGGCCTCACTTCACGATTCAACCGCTGTGCGGATGGCTGAGGAGACTCTGCCGTTTCGAGCTTGGTCTTGACGTTCGACGATGGGGTGGCCTGAGCCGTGCGCGTCGCATCCAATGCAGATTGCTTGAGATGCCAGGCCAGCAATGCACACCCCAATCCCAGTCCCAGCAGCGGTAACATCGGCAATCCCGTGAACGCCAGTCCGCCAGAGAACGCAGCGGCAAGCAACAAGGACGTCGGATCACGAAACAACTGATGCAAGACGTTTTGAGAAAGATTCGATTCTCGCGATGAGCGGGTCGCAAGAAGCCCTGCCGCCAACGCAATCAAGAATCCGGAGACCTGTGAGACCAACCCGTCACCGATTGTCAGGGTCGCAAAGACTTCTAGCGCGCGGCCGACAGACATATGATGCTGCAGAACTCCGATCGCCATTCCGCCGATCAGATTGATCAATGTGATCAGAATTCCCGCCATGGCATCGCCACGCACAAACTTTCCTGCCCCATCCATGGCGGCATAAAAATCGGCCTGCTCGACGATTTCAGCACGCCGCTCGCGGGCTTGTTCTGCCGTGATAAAGCCTGCCGTCAGATCGGCATCAATGGCGAGTTGCTTGCCGGGCATCCCATCCAGTGCGAATCGTGCGGCCACTTCGCTGATCCGCGTGGAACCCTTGGTGACCACTACGAACTGAATGACAACCACAATACAGAAGAGAATGAGTCCAACGAGCAGTTGTCCTTGGGCGACGAACTGGCCAAACGCTTCAATCACCGCTCCTGCAGCATCCGTTCCGGCGATATGGGCTCGCGTCAGAATCAATCGCGTCGAAGCCACGTTCAATACCAGCCGAACCAGCGTCGTCACCAGAAGCAGCGTGGGAAACACGCTGAATTCAAGTGGTTGTCGCACAGAGATTGTCGTCAACAACACCAGCACCGAAGCGGTCACATTCGCCGCCAGAAGCAGGTCAAGGACAATCGGCGGTACGGGCGCGACCAATACCAAAACGGACAACACGATCAGGATTGGAAAAACCAATCCGAACGATTGACCGCCGGCTGTGCGCGAACCGCGACCGTTGTCCGTGGGCATGCTGCCTCCGAGAACACGAAGTGATCGAATCACCCTTGCGGGGGTGCGACTGGAATTCAGTTGGATTTTGGGAAAGGAGATAGGCGGGCGAGTGATAAGAGAAACGTAATGACCTGTCCAGCCGAATGGCGGCACGTTCGTCACAAGATTGTCGTCAGAACGCAAGAACCGCCGCGCAAGCAGGCAAGAGTTGCCGGAAACACGCCTGTCGGACCGACTTCCCGATGAAAAAGCCGCCCCTGACCCGATTTCGATCAAAGTTTGCCGCTGCCGACGTTGGGAACCGACATTTCGGCCGACTACAATTCCGGCACGGATTTGCGTCCTCGAAACAACGGCCGCCATGTGGCGAGTCGACGATTTCTCAATACCTTGATCCCGATCGCAGGAATTCGCCACAACATGAGTTTTCGCAGCATTCTTGAAACCTTCCCCAATCCGTTCCCGAACCGCGACTACTCCATCGAGACGATCTGTCCCGAGTTCACCTCGGTATGCCCCAAGACGGGCCAACCTGATTTTGGCACTCTGACCCTGACTTACGTCCCCGATCAGCTTTGTTACGAACTGAAGTCGCTGAAGCTCTACCTACAGCAGTTCCGCAACCACGGCGCATTCTATGAAGCCGTGACCAATCAGATCCTGGACGACCTGGTTGCCGTGACCAAACCACGTTCGATGACATTGGTAGGAGCATTCACCCCCCGCGGTGGAATTCGAACGAACGTCACCGTCAGCTATAAACCGCAAATCTAGAATGAGTTACGCTGTTTACCCGCCGATCCCGGTTTCAGGATCGTGAGCCCCCTTGCGGAACACACGCGTCGTTCTGCTCACCAATTTCGATTGAAAAGGACTCCCATGCCCCACCGCCGCACCTGGATTCTGTCTGCCGGTATGATGGCTGTTGCACTCAGCGCGTTTACGCTCGGTAGCTTTGCCAACCAAAAGTCGGAAACCTCGAACTTCGCCACGCAGACCGTCGATCTGGGGATGGTCGTCAGCGACATCGACAAATCGCTCAAGTTCTATAAAGACGTGCTGGGCTTCTCGGAAGTGAATGGGTTCAAGGTTCCAGGACAGTTTGCGGCGGACACCGGACTCGCGAATCAATTGGAACTCGACGTCCACGTCCTGGTGCTCGGCACCGGCGAAACGGCCACGAAGGTGAAGCTCATGAGCTTCAAGTCCTCGCCCGGTGCGCGCGTCGACAACTCATTCATCCACTCGTCGTACGGTTTTCGCTATCTGACGATCGCTGTGAAAGATCTGAATGCGGCCGTCACAAAGGCCAATGAAGCCGGCGGAAAGCTGGTTGCCAAGTGCCCCGTTCCACTGCCCGCAGGCTTTCCCGCCGGGCTGGCGCTGGCAAACTACCGCGATCCAGACGGAAATCTGATCGAACTGGTCGGCCCATGGAAGAAGTAATCTGAATGCATCAGGGGCGGATTCGAATGGACACCACTCGAATCCGCCCCTCGTCTGTTTCGTCGGTTCTCGGATCGGTTGAATCAGTTGGCCGGGGGGACCGGGAACTGCCGCAACCGCTCGCCAACGATCGCCGCATCCGGACGAAGCGAACCCATCACACTCGCAAGCGCCGATTTCACACCGGGGCGATCCGTCTGTTTCCATCCCGCCTGAAGGCGAATGACTTCATCTCGCGTCAATAACAACCCATGTCGCTGAATGTGATAGGCCAATTGCCCCGAGGCGGCTTCACGAAGGGCGTCGTCGACCTGCGCATTCAGTGCAACGTAGGCCAGTTTTTGCTGAGCCGCCCGGGCGGGAATACTTCCCAGCGCGACCAAGGCATTCATCGCCACCGCGGGATCTTCGACGGCCAGTTCCAGTTCTTTCTCGGCCTGGCTGATATCGAACAGCCGTGACATGTTCCCGCTACCGATGATGGCCAACCAGTAGACCGCAGCGCCTTTTTGCAAACTCCGCTCATGATCGGAAAGTGGCGGAGTCTTCTGATTCGCCATGAACGGCACGAACTGCGCCAGGAAATCCGAAGCGGTCGGGGATTGCGCAACAAACGTCGCGGGAGCGCTTCGAGCCATCACTCGACTGACATCTTCGCGATTCGCCGACGGACCATAAATCACGATCGGCGTCGCCGCGGTGCGCGCATCGGCACGCAGATTGGCCAGGGTTTGCGTCAAATCCCATCGCATGCAGTTCACATTGATCACGATGACTTCAACCCCTGCGGACGTCGCGGCCTGCTCGAATCCCTCGCGTCCCGTGGCGCACACCACACTGTCATAGCCGTGATCGGCAAGGAATCCCGCCGTCTGGCTGGCGCGTTGACCATCGGCGTCAATCACGATCGCTCGCGATTTTCCAGGATCGGTCAAGGCACGGGCCAGGATGCTCACAACACGCGTCGATCCGCTAAAAGCCGTTTTGGGATCAAGCTTCAGAATCGTGGTTGCTGCCGCAAATTGAACGCGCGGATCTGGCGAATTCAGCGCCGCGATGACGGGTGACTTCACCCCCTTCTGCGACGAAAGCTGTTCACGGCTGCCGTTCTGGCTAAGAACCTCCAGTGCAGCCAACGCCGTCGGCGATTGCCCCGCTTCGAGCGCTTCAGACAGAACCTGCGAAACCATCTCTTCGCCCGCCGTCATCGCCAAATATAACGCCGAATCGGGCGATGCGACGCGTGGCTTGTCCCAGCCGTTGCGTGTCACTTCCAGCCCCAGCAATGCCCCCAAATACTGGCGTTGAGGCTCTGGACTGTCAGGAGATAAGGACAACGCCTGACGGGCAAACCGCGCCGACAAGAGTAACCCCGCAATGTCAGGTGGATACGTCTGCTGAGCGACCGTACCCGCGCTGTCCTTCCAATACCAAAGCGAAATTTGCCCGTTATCGTCAATAGGAGACGCTCCAGGATTTCGATAGTACAGCCTGGCAAGTCGCCTTAATTCATTCGAAGCGTCGATCGAAGAAAGTTGAGCCGCTCGTTCAGGCGAACCTTTTAACAGCTTCGCCAGCGTGCGTTTCGCCGCCGTCCTGAAACCAACCGGCTGGTTCTCGTCAAAGGCGGGGAACCACAGATAGGGAATTGCGACGGACGCATCCAGCCAGTTCAAGACGTCCACGGCCGATATCTGAATCCGCTCTTTGGGAGAATCCAACGCGCCCAGCATCGGCGGGATGACCAGGTCGCCCATCTTGGTCAGTGCTCGAAAGAGGGCATCCTGCTGATCGGTCGCCTCGGACAGTGACAACTGCTTCAAAATTTCGGGAACCGCATTCACGCCAGCATTTCGAAGTTCGACAAAAGCCAGTTCACGATTCTTCGCCTGCAGATAGTTCTGAACCAGCCCGGCAAGAAAATCCGGATCTTCCGCCTGCTTTCGTGCGGCCGCATTCAATCGTTCAAGCAGCGCCGCCGAACGCGGTTGCAGCTCTTTCGTGCGGGCCAGCTTCAAAAAATCACCCGTACCATACTGATCGCGCAGCTTCAGCAGCAATTCGTCATCAGGTTCGGCGGCTTCAAACTGGTCAAAATATTTGACGGCAAGGTCCGGCCGGATCAAATCGACCGTCAGCAGAGTTGCCGCAAACATCTCTTCTGGCGTTTTGGGTTCTTTCAGTAGCGGTGACCGGTCAAACGTTGACGACTTTTCTTGTGGCGGCTTTGGCTGCGCAGCGACCGGTGCGACGGCAGAGACCAGAGTCATCACCATCGCCACGATCGTGGTCAGCCCACACCGAATTCGGACCATGTCGTCAACTCCAACTTCCACGCTCGACACGGCTCGCGCCTTGAGGCGCTCTTCGCGTCAACACACAAAACCGCCCCACCCCACCAGACACCCCATAGTACGGATGTCAACGAGGTGATCACAACGACAAAAATCGGACACGCGGGACGACGAATTCAGTCCGCC
The DNA here is from genome assembly GCF_000255655.1 of Schlesneria paludicola DSM 18645. NCBI lineage: Bacteria > Pseudomonadati > Planctomycetota > Planctomycetia > Planctomycetales > Planctomycetaceae > Schlesneria > Schlesneria paludicola. Next base: position 3,252,617 of record NZ_JH636435.1, read on the forward strand.
CTGGTACTGCCTGCGGAAATGAGCGGGACAGACACCGTGGCACTGTGCGCATCGATACCGTCGAATCCAAGTCCGCATTCTGCGGCCTGGCAGACTCCGTCCCGGCATTTCAAAAGGCTGCTAATCGAAATCGACAACCGCCAACCGGTGCGTCGCGAATAAACGAAACAGTCGTTTCCAAATACCGATTGGATGGCCTGTTGTGACGAAACGTCGGACTGTGACGGATGCGCTACCGATCTCATGGGCCGCTTGGACGTCCAAGCGAGCCCCCCCAAGAGGAGCCTACCTGCCGTAGGACGTATGGCAAATCCAAGTAAAGTGACCATTCGCTCAGGCACAAAAGCCTTCGAAAGGTGCCCGTGACAAGTGTGACTTTGCGGGTTGGATGGAGGTTCCTGCCACAATCCAAACGCCGGAAAGCCGCCTGTTGAAATCAAGAGGACTGGACTCGCGGCGCCTCAAAAGCGCCACGACATCGTGAGAGTCCAGGCGCCGATTCCCCGTAGTTCAACAGGTGGGCGAAGGGAAATACATCGCCCTTAACCCGTCTTGAAGAATTCTCGTGCCGCAGACGTGGCGTGAATTATCGTGTTGCCGAGACGGGTGAGTTCAGCAGACGACCGAAGATCATACGGCCGGCGCTGTTCTGAAGCATGCTCGTCACCACGACGTCGATTTCTTTGCCAATTAACGTCGAAGCCTGCTCGCAAACGACCATTGTGCCGTCATCCAGATAGCCCACGCCCTGGCCGAACGATTCGCCTTCACGCATCACCTTGATGTGCAGTTGCTCACCTGGCAGGTACCGTGGTTTCAAAGCGTTGGCGACATCGTTCAGATTAATGACTTCGACCCCCTGCACACTAGCAACTTTGTTCAGGTTGAAATCGTTCGTGACGACACGACCGCTCATTCGCTTTGCCAACGCGACGATCCGTTGGTCGACCGAATGCGCCAAATCGTCCTTCTCGCGCACTTCGAGCATCCGAACTTCGACCTTCGGCTTCTGCTGGAGCTTCGTCAAAACGTCGAGACCGCGTCGCCCGCGCGTTCGACGATTCTTGTCCTGGCTGTCCGCAATGTTCTGCAGTTCCTCCAAGACAAAACTGGGTACAATTAACTCGGTATCAAAGATGTTCGTATCCATCACGTCCGCAATCCGCCCATCAATCAGTGCGCTCGTATCAATGACGAGCGGCCTTCCTCCTTTGATCTCTTTGGCGAACTCGACATAAGGAATTACGAAACGAAAATCATCCTTAGTCTGCAGCAAAAACGAGATACAGATGTAAGGCAGCATGATCCCCGCGATACCGCCGATCACACGCGCAACGGGGTTCTCGATCTTGCCATCGACGCCTTTTTCGGTACCGACCCCCACGGACGTCATGAACGCTTGTGCCGCATATTGCAGTTGAAACGCTAACAACCAGCCGACCAAAAGTCCGAAGTAAATCGCCGTAATGACATCTAGACGCTTCCTTGGAAAGACGATGTCGATCAACGTCACAATCTGCGTCATCAGCAGAATCAGGACAAAAAAGACCCCCTGATTCGAATTAATAAATGCCGGTGCCGCCGGATTTTGAACCAATGCCACTGCGGCCCCGGCGCAGATCAGAACGTACACAACACGCAGAAAAATCAGCATTGGCTAACCCCATCTTGAGGTATTGATTGATAATCTCGTCACACAACATTGCGATTTTAAGTATACGATCCCCGTTAGAAACCAACCAGTATCTCTGTATTTTCCATGTCACATTGAGTCGATTGCCACGGGAAATACGGTTTCTTCGATTGCAGGACCCGAAGCGATTCGAGACAACAAGCGAACATCACGATGGAAACGCGCCACCGTGCATGACATCCGTTCCCTAACCGCCGTTCAAAAACAAGCGACAATTCCATTCTGGAGTGCTTCCCCAGCGGAGGCCGAAGCACTTGCCAGTTCAATCGCATCAATCGCACCTGTTCACAGATTGGGGACTGACCTATTTTCATCGTAAAAAGCGCGAGTCCTCGCGCGTGGCATTCGCAATCAAGGAACCCTTTGCCGATGAAAATGAGGCTGTCCCCCTCTCTGGCTCGTGAACGGGTTACTCCGTCGAGGTAGTATGTACCGATGACCGATGCGTTGCCCGCCGATGCCCCACTCGCCTCTCCACACGATGAATCGACGCAACTCGCTTCGTTTGCAGCGCTGACGCGTCAACTCGGTGCCGCACTCGTCGAACTCGAACAGCGCGCCTCAGCACTTCGGATCAAGCCGCTCGCCGGACGCGACTGGTACGACCTACTCGTCCGAAAACTGCTGCCACAATTGACCGAGGATGCATATCTGATTGTCGCGGTGGTCGGCGGCACGAATATCGGGAAAAGCGTTGTTTTCAATCACATCGCGGGATTCCGGGCCAGCGCCAGCAGTCCCCTCGCTTCGGGAACGAAACACCCCGTCTGTCTGGTCCCGACAGGCTTCGACGTCCACCATGATCTGCAAAAGCTGTTTCCTGCATTCGAACTGCGTCCATGGGTCAGCAGCGAGGAAGCACTGGCCAGCCACGACGAACATTGCCTGTTCTGGAGAACGAATGACGAAGTTCCCCAGAACCTGGTCATCCTGGATACCCCCGATGTCGACAGCGACGCCCCGGTGAACTGGCATCGAGCAGACGCAGTTCGACAGGCGGCCGATGTGTTGGTTGCCGTTCTAACACAGCAAAAATACAACGACGCCGCGGTCAAGCAGTTCTTTCGCAAAGCCGCTGTGGAAGACAAAGCGGCACTTATTGTCTTTAACCAGGTCGAGCTGCCTGACGATGAACCCTATTGGCCGCGCTGGCTGGAAACATTTTGCGGTGAAACCGGTTTAAAACCAGAATTCGTCTACCTCGCGCAGAATGATCGCAAAGCCGCGGAAGCGATTCGCCTTCGATTTGACGAACGAACCTGGCCTTTAACTTCAAAGACCAACGAAACCGTAAACTCGGCAACCAAGACCGACACGACTCGTCCTGTCGGATCCGCTGATCGCAATGAAAACCCACTCCAGCCGATCGAACCTGTCCAATTAAAATCCGTCCTGTCACATCTGCGTTTCAGCGAAATTAAGCTGCGAACCCTACGAGGGTCGTTGCGGCAATTGGTTTCCGAAACCGATGGTGCTCCCGCATACTTGCGCGAAATCTGGATTCGCAGCCAGCAGTTTCGAGACGCTGGAAACGTCTTCGCGGCGCGGGGATTGATTCGACAGGCGGACTGGCCAGCCGCTCCCAATTCGCTGCTGGTCAATGAAATGTGGGCGTGGTGGGACGTTCATCGTGAAGTCTGGACATCCAACATCCACGGATTCTATTCCCACGTCGGCCGCTGGGTGAACGGTGGCGTGCGACTCGTTCGCAACAGAATCTGGGGCGAACAAGCCAATCCGCTGGACGAATATCGCCAGGCGGAATGGGATGCGATCGTCCGCGTACTGCAACAAGTCTACGACCAGTTACGAATGGTCACCACGCTGGGAAATGAGTTACTCACCGATCGCCTGGAACAACTGCTCGCAGGAACCACGTGTGAATCCGTGCTTGCACAGCTTCACCGCGAGCACGACGCGTTTGATTTCGAACAACTGGCGCGGACGCTGGTCAACACCGAAATGACGGCGCTGAAACAAGATCGTCAGCAACTGTTTGAAATCCTGCGCAACGCCGATCGTGCGGCCGCCGTCGCACGCCCGCTGCTGACCTTTCTGTTGGCATTGGGGGGGGGATTGGGAGCCGAAGACGTGCTGATCAACGCCGGATCGCAATGGGTGACCCATGTGGCGGTCGATGCCACCGCCGCAGCGGGAACCTCCGCGGCAGGTGAAGCCGTTGTCGGTTCGGCCACGAACGTTCTGGGACAGACGAAAGCCTGGCTGCTGCAGCTACACGTGAAGTTCAAAAACCAGCGCGAAGCCTGGTTGATCGAAAAACTGCGACAGCACCTGCTGGGCGAGTTACTCTCTGACCTTCAGCAAGGTGAAACCATCCCGCAGTCGCCCGCATTTGATGAAGCCAAAAAGCGGATTCGCCAACTGAACGAGCAACTCGGCAGTTCGACAGATTGACGTCGGCAACTCAATGCAAACCCGCACGTTTGACCATGCCACCCTGGACATCAGAGAGTGCATGCGTCACGACGAAGGCGCTCTCATCAACTTCGCGAATGATTGACTTCACTTTGCCGATTTCAAGTCGAGTGACCACGCAGTACAGAATCTCCTGATCGACCCCGCTCTTTCCTCCACGGGCTTTGTAGATCGTCACCCCTCGGCCAAGCTCATCCATGATCCTCTGACGAATCGAAGCACTGCGTTCCGAGACAATGGTGATCGCCGTAAACTGCTCCAATCCATAGATCAGAAAATCGAGAGTTCTCGCGGCGGTGACATATGTCAGAATCGAGTACAGCGCCTCTTCGATTCCCAGAACCAGCATCGCCACGAGGAAGATTGCGACATTGATCCCAAGGATGATATCGCCGACTTTGAACAAGTGACTGCGTTTGCTGATCAACAGTGCCGCGATCTCGGTTCCATCGAGCACAGCATTGCCACGAATCGCCAATCCGATTCCCGCGCCCAGAAACACCCCACCGAAAATCGCGGTCAACACCCGATCCGACGTCACATCCTTGAATTCCACGACCGCCAAAATCACCGACAGGAGCGCGATCGCGAACATGCTTCGGATCGCGAATGCGGCACCAATCTGCCGAAAGCCCAGGATGATGAAGGGAGCATTGACCAGAGGTAAAAACAAGGAAAGCGGAAGCCCCGTCTGCTTGGCCAGCAACATCGAAATTCCGGTCACGCCGCCGTCGATGAAATTGCTCGATTCCAAGAATCCATGCAGCCCCATCGCAGCAGACAATGCTCCCAGGAAAATCAAGAATACGTTCAGGATCTCGCGCAACTGACGTTTCTCGAACCGAAGACGCCCCGAGCGGTTGAGTCTTTGAACGGTCATCGTCAGCATCGAGCGGGGCGGATTTTTCATATGTCGAGACGGCCAGCAAGAGAATCTTCGGCACGGCCGTCAACGAAACTCTCTAAACGAGACAGGCCGTCCGCGTCGCACTCCGAAACACGTTCAGCACCGTTCCGGTAAAGTCGCCGATTGTCTTTAAAGTGGTTTCGTCTCTTCGACCGTCACTCGGAGAGAGGCATTGAAATGGGGGTATAACTGCGATGATCAGATTACGGAAGAGCGTCAGACACATCTCGGAAAGTTTCTCGCACATTTCATCCCATTTCGCTCGGAACCACCAACGGACGAGCATCAAATTTCGCACTCATGTGTGACAACTCTTCGGATTCCCGCTCCGCAATGTGGGCCAGCCGAAGCCCCCGTCAACGGCCTCAGGACGAGACCACACCAGTTTGAAAATGTCACCCGTCGCGGGTGGGTGACTGACGCATTTTCATCGCAGAAGTCGCGCGACACCAGATGATGTATTCGCAACCAAGGCATCCGTTGCCGATGAAAATCGGGGCTGGCACCCTCTCTGCGCCGTGAACAGTTGGGGCAAGAAAGTCGATCAACATGAAACCAAACAGACCCGCGGGGAGTATTGGTACAGGAAGTCTTCGCATCACAGAAACGCAGCAGATCGATGTGACGTTGACGCTTCCTCCTTGCCAGATATGACACAATGACTTAATTTCCATCCTACGGTCCCGCGAATGCATCGTCGTGACGAAATCTTCGAGTTGTGTGCCATTTCCTGGAAGTCTTCCGAGAATCTGTGCCTTCGCGATTTGTCCAGTTTCGCAGAACACGACATGACGAAGACAATCCCACAGTGGCCCCAAGTTTTCATTCGCGACGCCGTCCGACTTGTCTCGCCACCGGGTGAGAGACACGATGCACGTACGGCCCCTCCCTCCTGGATGTGAAGCACACCTGCTGACCCCATTTAATCCCCTGCTGCAGACTGCAAATCCCTGACTGGAAACCTTTTATGTTATCATCTCTGCCCTCACGCTGGCTTTGCCGGCTCTTATTTGTTTTCGCGATCATTCCCGCAGGATTTCTTGCCGCGGCCGAATCAGGCACTTCTCACCGAACCGCTCTTGATGACTACATCGCCAAACCGGATCCGACCTATTCCTGGCGCGTCGCGGCAACCACGGAAGCCTCGGATCACACGATGTTCGCAATCGAACTGACCTCTCAGACCTGGCGCAAGCCTGAAGAAGTCGATCGTACAGTCTGGAAACACTGGCTGATGGTCGTGCGCCCGAAAACCGTCGTCTCCAATTCCGGATATCTGCTCATCAGTGGTGGCGGCCATCGAGACACACCTCCAGAAGGCGCCGAAGAATTCCTCGTCAAAATGGCCGTCGCATCCCAATCCATTGTGGCCGAACTAAAAAACGTCCCCAATCAACCACTGGAATTCACGGGTGGCGGCCGAAAGATGGTCGAAGACGATCTGATCGTGTTCACCTGGAACAAATACATGGAGACCAAAGACAAGGAATGGCCCGCCCGACTGCCGATGGTCAAAAGTGCCGTGCGTGCGATGGACACCTTGCAGGCCTTCTCGGAAACGAAAGAAGGCGGCGGTCGACGAATTGAATCTTTCACCGTGGCCGGCGCCTCCAAACGAGGCTGGACGACCTGGTGCACCGCGGCAGTGGACCCTCGCGTGAAGGCCATCTGCCCCATCGTGATTGATGTGCTGAATGTCCGAAAGAGCATGCGAAACCACTTGGAAGCCTATGGATTCTGGGCTCCCTCTGTCGGAGACTATGTTCGTGGCGGCCTGGTCATGAAAGAAGAAGATCCTCGCTATATCGAACTGCTGGAGATCGAAGACCCCTATGCTTATCGCGACCGGTACACAATGCCCAAACTGGTCCTGAATGCCGCTGGCGACCAGTTCTTTACGCCAGATTCCTCACGACTGTATATCCACGACCTGCCCGGCGAAACACTGCTGCGATACGTCCCCAACACCGACCATAGCCTGCGCGACAGCGATGCCCGCGAAACACTCGCAACTTACTACGATTCGATCGTCCGAAACCTCAAGCGCCCCAAGTATTCCTGGACCTTTCTCGAGAACGGCGCAATCCGCGTCGAGACCCGCGATAATCCGCAAGAAGTCCGACTGTGGCAGGGAACCAATCCGAAAGCTCGCGATTTCCGGCTCGAAGAAGTCGGTCCAATCTACACCAGCACCAAACTGAATGAGATCGAGCCCGGTATATACGTCGGCAAGATCGACACGCCCAAAGAAGGCTTTACCGCCTTCTTCGTGGAGCTGACCTATGACATCAAGAGCCAAAAGCCGTTGAAAGTCACCACCGACGTTCGCGTACTTCCCGAAGAATTCCCTTTCAAGGGAATCGCCCCAACCCAAAAAATGGGCGGCGCCAAACGACTGGAAGCCGAAATGCAGCGTCGCGCTCAAGAAAAAGCCAAAGCCGGCAAGTAAAAGAAAACATCAAGACGACTGACAGCACGGCGAGCGGAGACCCACGTTTCCGCTCGCCGTGCTTTTTTCCGCGCGCCACGTAAAAGGCACCGCCGTCTGCTAATAAAGTCATAACAAATTGCAGAACTTTCTTGCAGACAGCCTGTTAGATAAGGAGACAAACAAGTTCATGCGGGGAAACGAGAGGTACAAAAACGTTTCAAGAGTGCAGTCGGCACCGCTCGTCAAAAGCGATGGACGTCCGCTTGCAATACCCTCCTCAATAGACCCATTCCGCGTCGCGAGAATAGGGCCCGCACGAACCTGAACAAATTTTCGAAAAACGACGGGATTTAGCTCACAAAAACACACATTTGATGTGATCGGATGGGTATTGTGAATGCGATCGAATAAGTGTACAGTGATGCTGGGATTCTGTTTCACCAAGACACGCTTTTGATTTTGCGTTCACGGATGAACATCGAATCGATCTCGGCAAAGTGGATCTTGGGATCCGCTTCAGTTCGTCCGTGTTCCACAGTCTTCGACTTTGCTGGAACGCGGATTGCGCATGCGGAGTATCCCACCTTTGCACTCCATCGACGGGCCATGACTTGAATGACATCGTTTTCTGTTTGAGGTCTCTAGATTCTGGAGCTATCAGAATGCCTATCGCTGGTGCGATGATTCGAAAAAAAGGGTTCACGCTAATCGAGTTGCTGGTTGTGATTGCGATCATCGCAGTACTCATCGCGCTATTGTTACCGGCTGTTCAACAGGCCAGAGAAGCCGCTCGGCGAACGCAATGTAAGAACAATCTGAAGCAGCTCGGCCTGGCGATCCACAACTACCACGACGTCTACAACGGCCTGCCCCCGGCCTATATTCTGATCGCGGCAGCGACGCCCGTAAATCAGAACTTCTCAGGCATCGGCACGAAACTGCTGCCCTACCTCGATCAAGGTCCTCTTTTCAACATGTGGGACAGCACAACGCCGCCGATTCCTTCGGTGGCGGGCACCCAATACAGCGCCACCGCCGCTGCGGCAAACATGACCGTCGTTGCCACTCAGCTTGCCGCTTGGAAATGCCCCTCGTCAACCGCAGCAGCGACCAGCACCGCCATTTATCCTCAAGGTACATTCGGCAACAATGTTCCCCAGGCAACCTACCAGATTCCCTATGCCCGCGGCGATTATTCCGTCACAACAGGAGTCGCGGGTGGATACTCGCAGTACGCTTACAATGGGAACCCAAGCACACAGCTCAATGGTGCTCTCGGAGTCTCCAACAACGGCGGCGTAGGTACCTGGACCGGACTGAAAGACATCACCGATGGCACGTCAAATACGACGGTTCTGGGAGAACGAACAGGCGGCACGGTGATTTACAACAAGACGTCCCCGACGGCAGTGGCGGCGGTCATGGCGAGCAACTACATCCTGGGAAACCAATATGGCGCGGTACTAAACGGTGTCGGATGGGGTGACTTTTTGATTGGCGAACACGCGATCGCGGGAACCAATCAAGATGGAACTCAAAGCCTGGTTGTTGTGGGATCAGGTGCCGATTTTGGTGGCTCTTGCGCCATCAATTGCACCAACATTCGTAGCGGAGGCTACCACTCGTTTCACACGGGCGGCGCACATTTCCTGATGCTTGACGGCGCCGTGCGATTTATCTCGGACAATATCAGCGCCGCAAATTTCGCCGCGGCAATCACTGCGAGAAACGGTGAAGTTGGCGGTTTGGACAACTAATGTCCGTGGAGATCTCGCGGGTGCCAGATTCTGTCCAAACTCTACAGGTCAGGCACCCGATCTTCGTTTTATCGATGCACGGCCGCGGCCTCGACAGAATCGCTGCACAAGGAAATTCAATGCGCCAGCGGCGAGTTGCAATGGTGGCCCTCGGCATGTCGATGATTGCCACTCTGATCTCTGGGTGTGGCGGCGCAAACTCGACGTCAGGCCAGAAGCCCACATTCAAAGTCGTGGGGCTCGTGACGATCGACGGTGATGTGCCGAAATCACCCCTCCAAATTGTCTGCTACCCCAGAGAAGCCAACGCCGATTCATCAAGCGCGGTGCGCCCATCGTGTACGACGAAAATCGATGGTTCGTTCGCGTGCACCACATACCGTGATGGAGACGGGGCACCCGCCGGCGATTACTCTCTGGTCATCACGTGGCAGGATGTGGACCAGGTCACACGAAAAGTGAAGACCAAGGACAAGCTGAATGGTCGCTACAGCGATCCCAAGAAATCCGAAATCCACTTTACGGTGACAAACAAGACTGTCGAGCTCGGTACAATTGAGCTCACATCAAACTAGCGGAATTAAGACTGGATTGTCACTTCCGTCAGCAATGAACCGCATCGGCCGATTGGACTTTGATTCAGACAATCATCAAAACGTCATCGATCAACCAGTACTTCGTTTTTCGGTGACCGTACTCGAAGCCAGGGCAAACTCAGCATCGGCCTCGAATTCTCTTGGATCTTCAAATCGGAACTGACAAGTCGATCAAGTCACCGCGAGGAGCCCAAAAGCCTGCGGACAATCCTCGCGAATCTGCCAGGACAGAGCGATTTGATTGTGCGACGGAATCAAATCGCACGCCATCAGGTAGTGGATCACGTGCTTTTTTCGAATCGGCGATGCGCACCAGACGCACTCGCCATCTGCCATTCGAACTAGGACTTATCTCGCGGCATAGTCCTAGTTTCTTACCCGACAAAAGCACACGTAATCGCTCACAAGCCGGGGACTGGCTCGTTTTCCCGCGGCAAAGGGAGGTTGCGCTGGTCGATCCACTGCGGATTTCAATGAACCGGGAAATTGCACCTATCCCCCTCTCTTCGGGCTATGAACGGTGACCAAGCACACAAACATGTTCGATACCAAAGCAAATGTCCCGAACGTCAGACGACGTTCGGGACATTTTGAGTGGATGTGATCCTCAACCATTATTGAGGATCATTTGCAAGCCATTTAACCGTTCAGCTCGCCGCCGGTCTGATCTTTCGTGCTGAGGGCATTGGCCCAGAACCAATCGTTGCCCGCCGATCCCGTAAGTGTATTCTTCACAGCATCGAGCGAGACAGTCGTGTTGTCCAGGAAGTAGTTACCGCTCGCCCCTCCTGCGGTCGTGTTGAGCCCTCCCGCCAAAGTCCCACGAAGATGGCCCACTCGAGTTGCGTAGTCATTCGCCGACGTCCATTCATTGCGAATGGCGATGAGTGCCGCCTGATTCCCGGAAAGACTGGTGCTTCCCTCAATCAAGATGTCGTCACCGTCATTGCCGGTCAGTTGATCCGCCCCACCACCGCCGATGAGAATATCTCGGCCCGAACCACCGACGAGCAGATCCGCACCTGAACCACCGATCAAGATGTTGCTACCCGACCCGCCAAAAATTCTTGAGGCGAGCGTTGAATTGCCCGTGACGATGTTGTTGCCTGATCCCAGGGAGACCGTTTCAAACGTGTTGCCAGCCACGTCAATCCGATAACCCGTACTCGCATCGGCAACTTGCGGCCCCGCAGCCGCCGACAAACTGAATGCCATATCATGCGTAAACGACGTAAACTGCAAGGCGTCCGCACCACTGGAATCTCTGAGCGTATCGACGTCTGAAGTACTGCCCGTCCGCTGTGTCAGCACGAACGTATCGTTACCGTCACCGCCATCCAAATAATTCGTCCCCAGTCCGCCAAAGATCGTGTCGTTGCCACCGTTGCCATACAGGGTGTCGTTCCCAGAACTGCCAATCAGCCGATCATCACCAGCACCACCGATCAGCGTGTTATTGCCCGTCCCCGCGTAGATGATTGTCCCAAGCGTTGAATTGCCCGTAACAACGTTGTTTCCAGAACCCAAGACCAACGTTTCGAATGTGTTACCAGACACGTCAATCCGATACCCCGTGCTCGCATCGGCCACCTGCGGTCCCGCTGCCGCCGACAGACTAAACGCGAGATCGTGCGTGAAATCAAAAGTGACTCTGTCCGAGCCGCTGGAATCTCGGAGCGTATCAACATTTGTTGTAGTACCCGACCTCTGTGTAAGGACGAGCGTATCGTTACCATCACCACCATCCAGGTAGTTCGTGCCCAGACCACCGGAAATCGTGTCGTTGCCACCGTTGCCATACAGGTGATCATTCCCTGAACTACCATACAGCCGGTCGTCGCCTGCTCCACCGATCAACGTGTTACTGCCAGATCCCGCGAAAAGCGTGGTCCCAAGCGTTGAGTTGCCCGTGACCACATTGGTCCCTGACCCAAGGACGACCGTTTCAAATGTGTTGCCCGACGCGTCAATCTTATAACCCGTGCTCGCAACGGCAACTTGTGGGCCTGCAGCTGCCGACAAGCTGAACGCCAGATTTTGCGTAAACGTAGAGAACTGCAAGGTGTCCGAACCGCTCGAGTCTCTCAGCGTATCGACATCCGTCGTGCTGCCCGTTCGCTGCGTCAGATTGAACGTATCGTTCCCGTCGCCACCGTCCAGGTAGTTCGTGCCGGTCCCACCGGAAAGCACATCGTTGCCACCGTTGCCATACAGGGTGTCGTTCCCTGAGCTGCCAATCAACCGATCATCACCCGCACCACCGGTCAACGTGTTATTGCCGGTCCCTGCGTAGATGATTGTCCCAAGCGTTGAATTGCCCGTGACAACGTTGTTTCCAGAACCCAAGATCACCGTTTCAAACGTGTTGCCTGATGCATCAATCCGGTAGCCCGTGCTCGCATCGGCAACTTGCGGCCCCGCGGCTGCTGACAGGCTGAACGACAAGCCGTTCGTGAATTCAAACGACAATCTGTCCGAGCCACTGGAATCTCGGAGCGTATCGACATCTGTTGTGGTACCCGATCGCTGTGTCAGGATGAGTGTATCATTACCGTCACCACCATCCATGTAGTTCGTGCCCAGGCCACCGGAAATCGTGTCGTTGCCACCGTTGCCATATAGGTTGTCGTTCCCCGAACTACCATACAGCCGGTCGTCGCCTGCTCCACCCGTCAACGTGTTGTTGCCCGCCCCTGCAAAAATGGTTGTTCCGAGCGTCGAATTGCCTGTCACGACGTTGTTGCCAGACCCCAGCACGAGCGTTTCAAATGTATTGCCCGATGCGTCAATCTTGTAACCCGTGCTCGCATCGGCAACTTGCGGTCCCGCGGCTGCTGACAGGCTGAATGACAAATCGTTTGTGAAATCAAAATTGATTCTGTCCGAGCCGCTGGAATCTCGGAGTGTATCAACATCCGTTGTACTGCCCGATCGCTGTGACAAGATGTACGTATCGTTTCCATCACCGCCATCCAAGTAGTTCGTACCTTGCTTGCCAAAGATCGTGTCGTTGCCACCGTTGCCATAGATCGTGTCGTTCCCTGAACCACCAATCAGTCGGTCATCGCCTGATCCACCGATCAACGTGGCATTGCCAGTCCCCGCATTAAGCGTCACGGGAACACTGACCGCAGAGCAATCGACAACACAGGTCCCGCTTCCGCTGTACGAGGTGAATTGCGTTCCGGATTGCAGACTGTAAACCGTGGTCTGATCGTTTCCCGCTCCAGACGAAATCGTAATCGCACTAACAAGTGCTGCACTGTACGAGTAAACGATACCGTTGATGGTGACCGTCAACGTGGTTGCATCTTCCGCGACCGTGATCACATCGCTTCCTGCAGTCCCGACCACAGAGAGGGCTGACCCCGTCAACTGAACGCCTTGCCCGACGTCAAACTTTGTGAGACGGGTTCCCGTGTAGGACGATGCAATGGCATTGCCGCCAGCATCCAGAACGGACGCAGTGCCAGTCAGATTGAGCCCTAGTGTGCCACTACCCAGAAGTCCGGTCACAGTAACCGTGTAAGACGCACCGGAACCGGTCACCCCAATTGTACCGCCGGTCACTCCATCGCCCGACAGCGTGAAACTGCTTGGATCGACGCCTGTAACGGGCTCGCTGAAGACAACATTGTACGTCGCGGTGGAACCGGTAATCGGATCTGCGACAGGCGTAATCGACAAGACTCGTGGTACGGCGTCGACGTCGCGAGAAACAATGTTACTTGTCTTCAGACCATCCGTGATGCTGAACGAAACCGTTCGAGCGCTCGTGTCTGTCCCGGCATGCTGGAACTGAATTGATCGCAGGGCCGCCTGGTAATTCGCCTGGGTATCACTTCCCGATAGGGTCAAGGTCCCCGTCGACGAGTCCCAACTTCCAACAATGCTTCCGGTGTTTGTAAACAGAAGCTGATCGACGCCGCTGGCGTATCCCGCCGAAATCTGGACCGTCGCCCCAGTAATCAACGTGTTATTGGCCTCTGAAACTGTCAGCGTCGACGTGACCGGGACAGGTCCGCTTCCGGAATGAACCAAGGTTGATCCCTCGATTCCGGCAAGAATTGGAACCACTTCTTCCACGGTCAGCGAGATCGACGTACTGGCAGTCTTCGCCCCACCGGTACCGGTATGCCCCTGGTCATTGATGGCAAGTGCGAGTGAGTCGCTACCGAAGTACTGAGCTGTCGGCGTGTATGTCAGCCCTCCGACAGCCGCAAGCGTCGCATTAATCTGCGCCAATGTCGCCGTAATGGTAAGTGAGCCTGAATTATTTCCAACAATCTGACCACTGCTCACCCCGCCGCTGACTCCCGTCAGCAGCGACAATGTTCCGTGAGCCACACTCAGCGTGTAAACCTCATCGAGCCCATTTGAATCCGAATCCGCAAACTGAATCCCCGTAACAATCAGGGAGTCGTTTTCAAAAAGCGAACCGCTGGAAGGTGCCGTGATCGACGGAGCTTGATTGACTTGAACCACAGTGAGCGCTACCGACGCGGTCGCCGTCTTCACGCCGCCGACGCCCGTGTGACCGCCATCGTTAATGCCCAGCGACAGAGTATCAGGCCCGAAATACTGTGAAGTCGGCGTGTAGACCAGCCCGGCGGCATCGGCCAATGTCGCATTGATCTGCGCCAACGTCGCCGTAACGGTCAATGAACCGGAATTGTTATTGGTGACCTGGCCTGCGGTAATGCCGCCCAACACGCTGGTGTTCAGCCCGAGGATTCCATGCGCAACACTAAAAGTGTACGTTTCATCCAGGCCGCCCGAATCGATGTCCGTAAAGGTAATACCACTCACGACAAGCGGAACATTGCTATTCGTCGAGGCTGTGGACGGAGCAGTGATCGTCGGAGCCTGATTGACCTGGGTGACATTGATGGTCATGAGCCGGGGAGTCGTATCGAGGTTGGATGCCCCGAAATTCGTATTCCCATCACTCTGCACCTGGAAGGTGAAACTGGCATAGTTAGCACCATATCCAAAAGCGTTTGGCGTATAGACCAGCTTACCGGCGGTGATATCCGCGACCGAAATAAAATCACCGGCGTGGACCGCCACATTATTCTTCGTCAACGTCCCCGATCCGTTGGTCAGGGTCGTAATCTTGACGTTGGTAAAATTGTATGCGGGTGAGTTGTTTGGATCGGTATAACCAAAATCGGCCGCGGTGAATGTGTAAGACGAGTTTTCAAGCGAGGCCACCGTGTTGGACGTGCCGACCGGTGGTTGCGTCACGGGCACCACGCCAATGTTCTTCGTCTTGGTCGCTGTCAGTTGATTCCCGCCGGTGTTCCCTAAATCATTGATTGTGACGGTCAGCGTTTCGCTGCTCGAGAAATTGATATTCGGCGTATATTTGATATGCCCAAACGGGTACGGCTGAGTGGTGTTGTTGATCGCCGCCAATGGCGCTGTGATTGTGACGGTACTGGTACCGTTTCCGGTGATTTGCGCACCGGTGATACCACCCGAAACCGTCGTGTCGATCAACAGCGTGCCGTGTGCAACGCTCAGCGTGACCTGCTCGTTATTGCCACCGGAATCATCGGAAAACGCGATTCCACCAAAGTCAGCGGACGAGCCCTGATTTACAGAAAAAATGGCTGTCGTAATCGCAATGACTGGCGTTGCGTTCGTCAGCATCAATCGACGTTCAAGCATCTCGATGGTCGCAGGAGCCGAGTTTTGTCCGACAATCCGGACCCCTCGGCGGAATTGCGATGAGCGATTCCGAACCGAACCCTTGATCAATCCCCGCTTTAGGTTCTGCAACCACGAAAAAACCATAGTGTCTACCTTCAGAAGATACTTGGATGCGACCGCCACACGGTTTGAAACAATCGAACGCGCCCTTGTTGGCCCGCGCCAAAAACCTCTGATTCCCTGAAAACGAGAACCAAAGGGAAGGTGCATCAAAGGAACGTCCGCCCAGAGGTCGGAAAACACTTCCGCCCCTCTTTTTGCGATACTTGGCTTTTGCCAAATCCCACCCAAAAGCGCACGAGTTGGAATGACCGTGACATCAAAAAGCATTCACGCCAGCGGGCGTTCACAATGCTCTGGTCACTCGGCTCCAGAAGGTGGGTTAAAGTCTTGCGGTGAAAAGCAGCACCGCGAACAGTAATAAGGAAGGGATACACGCGTCAACTAGTTATTTGTATTTTTCGGCGTATTCATCAGATTTTGCCAACGCGACACCAAGATGCTGGCTTCGGTTTTGGAAGTGCGTGAGCGGATAGACCTTCAACTTTGGTAACAAGATCACTCGCACCTCTCCGTTATTGACCTAACAGAATGAGAAATAAAAACTTGCGGCACAGACGCCGTGGTAAAAAATCGCAAGTCACCTTAAAACACTCTGTCTCTATGAACACTGAGTCGCAACAAAAGTTCCGTAAAAAACTCTGCAAAAGTGTTTGAATTTTGATTTGCAAAACCACAGATCGTCATGGATTCCCCAAACGAGGATTGACACCCGGCATCCGAGCCCCGACTGCCTGCCTCTAGGCCTGCAGACGCCCCCGAAGCGGCAATACCCGCAGTGGCTCGACGCCTGCCAGATCCAGCTCCCTGTCCTGCGGCGGCTTCAGCGCCGATTCGCGCCAGCTCGTCGATGGTTATCTGCAGCCGCGCATCGTGACGTCCTTTGAGCAATGACTCGCGACGGCGAACAGATTGTTGCCGCGTAACCATTCGTAAAGCCCCCCATAGGGGCTGGCAAGGCGATCCAACTGCGAGGTCTCGTGCAGACCTACTCCTTACCCCCCCCCAGCCCCTCAAAAAAATCATCGGCATCAATCAACACGATGTCGGGCGGTACAGGCCCCTCTGGGTGAACGGCGAGCCCAATGCATCCCATTGCCGTCGGCACAGCCACACAAGGTACATTCGATTTAACGGAATCAGACATCGATTAATCCTTGAGGAGTGATTTTGGTAAACGATTCGCCGATGTGTCACGAGTTTATCACCCGACCAAACGCACGAGGACCGCCCCCGTCGAACTTCGATAATCCAATGTCGCAAAGAGCCGAAGCCCCTCCCACATTCTTGCGATCAACCCGCCAAGCACCTCGCCCCCAGCCGCAAGCGGACTCACGATGCGTGTCGTCTCCTCGTGGCGAAACGTCAACGCACACCTCAGCCGCGTTGCTTTTCAACCTCAATGACAAGCACTGCTTTCGCATTGAACAATTTGTCAATTATCCACAACCCGCATCTGCATCAGACGTTCAGACGACGATGTTTCAGTTCGAAAACACTTCGGCACTGAATTTGTTAACACGTTGACTACGGTGCACATCCAGCCAATCTCCGACGCCAGCGACTCCCCATTCCTCGTTGCGTCAGATTGACAGAGCGTTCACCACCCTGCTCGAGTATGTCTCGAAGACCAGCTGCTTTTGATTACGGAATCCACTGTCATGACAAAACCAATGATTGTCGTGTTAAGCCACGACCAGCTCATGGCCGCTGAACTTCCCGGACTTTTTCAGGGGCGTGCGGAGATTCGTGCCTGCAACTCGCTCGATGACCTTCTCGGGCTTTCCCAAGAACACCAACCCGCCGCGCTCGTCGCCGACTTCCGCCGTGCATCGAACGGAGGTCATCAGGAAACACGCATTTTGGAATCGATCCACGAACGCCATCCTCAGATGCGACTGGCGATGGTCACTCCAATTGCCTGTCCCGAAACCCTGGAACGCTGTGCGGCGATAACCGAAATCACGCACTTGCGAGGGCACCTCGATCGCGCAACACTCTTGACCGCGTTCCGCGGCCTGTTCACTGATCGAGACACCTCGCCCCCAGCCGTCACGTCGCCAAGCGCCCCCTCAACGGTGGTCGAATATGTCGACGACGAACCACTGGGTGTCCTCACGGGCATCAGCCGACGCTACGAAACCAATTCACCTCACTTGAAACAGATGCTGTTTGACCTGGAGGTCGCTGCCCGACACGACGTGACCATTTTGCTGATCGGCGAAACCGGAGCAGGCAAGACATACCTGTCGCGCCTGATCCACGAAGTCTCGCTGCGCCGCCATGAACCGTTTCTGCCAGTGGCCTGCGGCGCTCTGCCGAACGATTTGATCGAAAGCGAACTATTCGGGCACGCGAAAGGAGCATTCACCAGCGCCCATCAGGACAAAGAGGGCAAGTTCCTCGCCGCCCGCCGCGGATCGATTCTGCTGGACGAAATTGACGTCCTGGGACTCGAACAACAAGTGAAATTGCTGCGAGTCATCGAGACCGGTGAATTCGAGCCCGTTGGCTCCAACCACACGCAGCATTGCCAGGCACGACTGATTGTCGCCAGCAATCTCGACCTGCAACCGTTAGTCGAACAGGCCCGCTTCCGGCCAGACCTGTACTACCGACTCAACATGTTAAAATTCGTCATTCCGCCTCTGCGGCACCGGAAGATGGATATTATTCCACTGGCGAAGAAGTTCGTACGACAGTTCTCGATGAAGCACGGTGTCCGCATTGACGAAATCGACCCCGGAGTCTTCAGCTCGCTCCTCGAATATCCATGGCCCGGAAATGTCCGTGAACTCGAACATGTCGTACAACGCGCGGTGATCTACTGTCGCGATGGAAGACTTCTCGCTTCGCATTTACCGCAGCATATCCTGTCCGGTCACGCCGGTCCGACGAATGATCCAACCGTGGTCCTGTCACACTTCGAAAAAACAGTACCATCGCCGCAGCAGCAACCAGCACAGGTCGATCGCACGCTCGGCAACCAGATCGCAGTCAACGAAAAGGAAATCATCGAACAAACACTCTTCAAGAACAATTTCAGCCGAACCAAGTCCGCACGAGAACTCGGAATCAGCCGCGTCACGCTCTACAACAAGATGAAAAAATACGACTTGCAAGACTGACTGCATGATGGACGCACACCCGGGCGCGAGGCCTTTAGCCACATCCCTCTTGCTTCATGCTCGCAATCTGCTGCGAGACCATAAACCCCAACCCATCCAACAAAGCCACAGCACGACGATATGACCGTCCGGCGTCAACACGTCGGGTTCTTCGAACTATTCGACCTCTTCGCAAGACGATTGAGTCGCCCACATCAGCTCGCCTTCACGATGTCTCCCTCGCCCCAGCAATCTGGCACCGCGAAAGGCCCATCATGAGCTTCCACCCAACCTCACCGTCGTGCCAAGGTCTCCACGGACCGGCAAACACAGATCTCGCTCTCAGACATTGCTCATTCCCAAGCTCCCACTTTTGACGCAGCGCAGTTCTGGAATTGAATCCATTTGCGTTCTCCTCGCTCCGACGTCCCCGCATTAGTAACGCCACTTACGACTACTCTCCGTCGAGCAGAACGGTCCCCCGAAGCCGATGTACTTGCTTCTACTGCGTACGAAGAGCCACCAACCGATACCTTTGCATCGAAGAAACAACGGCACAACTTTTCAAACTGCCGTCAGGGAACGCTTCATCTCCCATCAACTTTTGACCGGAAAGCTTACTATCATCCTGGAACCATCGTAAAAAAGGCATTCCCTGACGGCAGTTTGCACACAGGGAACACCCCGGAGCGAGACATTCGGCACACCGAGTTGCGTTCGCTCTACGGATTACGGCCATCAGCCGCGTGGTATCCGAAGACACAGCGCGCTTCCCAGCAAGAGATCAATGAGCGAACGCTTCTCGGCTCGCCAGACTGCCCTGCTCCTCTCACGACCGATCGTGGAGACAGTACTCAACGCAACTGGGATTCAACGAAATCAGCACCCAAAGAAAAAACAAACCCTCCACTTTTGGTGGAGGGTCGTTTTTAAAATGCCCGGCAATAACCTACTTTCACGCTTGTAGGCACTATCATCGGCTGCATGAGCTTAACGGTCGTGTTCGGAATGGGAACGTGTGTTTCCTCAGGCATATGGTCACCGGGCTTTTATCGTCGTGACGC